>JAAZOA010000030.1 GCA_012798055.1 Syntrophomonadaceae bacterium
GCAACCCGGCGGGATTCGCCTGCATCTTCCGGGTAAGCCATGGGGATAAACACGATTTTATAGCCCTGCCCGGCCAGGTTATCCAGGACCCTGGCCAGAGGCGCCTGATAGCCCTCCAGGGGCTGCCATTGCCTTACGGCCACCCCCACCAGGGGCTGGCCGGTCAGATCATGGCGGGCGAAGAGATCGCTCACCCTCTGTTCAGCTTCCGCGCTGGGCTGGAGCGAGAATACAGGATCGGCGGTTACCAGGAGGGGCGGGTGGATGATCCCCATCTCCCAGAGCAGGTCCAGGGACTTCTCGTCCCGCAGGGTGATCATATCAGCACGGTTGCCCACCAGGCGCATCAAAAACTGGCTGAAATAACGTTTGATGGGCCCTACCCCCTGGGCATAGAAAATGACCGGAATTCCAGCTAGCTTGGCCAGAGCGACCACACTTATGTAATACGGAAGGGAACGGGGACTGGTCACATCCTGGAAGATGCTGCCCCCTCCGCTGATCAACAGGTCCGATTGGCAAAGTTCCAGCCAGACTTTGAAGGGATTCTTATAATATACTGCCTGCACCCCGTGCTCTGAGGACGTCTTCTCCGGCGCACCGGAAAACACGACGAATTCAGCTTCCGGTGCCAGCCTTCTTATCGAGGAGGTAATAGCCTTCAGCAGGGCTTCGTCCCCGGCGTTGTCAAATCCATAATATCCTGATAGGGCTATCCTCATTCAGTCTGTCCCCATTCCTGGTCGAAAATTCTTTCCAGCACTAACTTCAACAACTGATTATAACATTCCTGCCCCCAGGGTGCATCCTTTGTCTCTGGAGAACCGGGAATAAGCCGTTTGTGTCAAGGGGACGGAGTTGTTGACACGCAGTGTCAACAACTCCGTCCCCTTGACAAGCGGCACTGCCAATGTGAACTCAGATCGGGCTTCAGAACCTTCATGTATTTTTAAGCCTGAGGAAGGGGCGCAGTGCCGCTTATTTATGGACAACTTTAGGTCAGGATGATAGAATAAGCCTAGATTCCCAGAGTTGAGGAGGATACTTGTTTATGTCCATATATAGACTGGCCGTGCTGGTAATGGCGGCCTGTGCTATTGCTTATTTCATGATGCCCCATGTGATCAAACTGGCCCACCGCCTGGGCGCGGTCGACCAACCCGACCAACGCAAAGTACATAACCGGATCATGCCAAGGCTTGGAGGCCTGGGTATTTTTTCGGCTTTCATGATCGTCGCCCTCCTGGGGGTCCCCTTGAGCGGGCCGCTGGAAGGCGTTATGCTGGGAGCAGTGGTGGTTTTCCTGGTGGGGATGCTGGATGACATCTTCCAGCTCTCACCTTACCTCAAATTGGTGGGCCAGTGTGGTGCAGCCGCGATAGCCATCCATTTCGGGGTGACCGTGGAATTCCTGACCAATCCTTTCGACGGCCAACTGAATTTGGGCTGGGTAGGGGTACCACTGACTTTTGTGTGGATAGTGGGGATCACCAATGCCATCAACCTCATCGACGGGCTGGATGGCCTGGCAGCTGGGGTCTCATCCATTGCTGCAGCTACCATGGGCCTGGTTGCCTACTCCCAGGGTCAACAGACGGTTTGCTTCCTGGCCTTTATCCTGGTGGCCGCGATTGCAGGTTTCCTGCCCTATAATTTCAACCCGGCCCGCACCTTCATGGGTGACGGGGGCTCCAATTTCCTGGGCTATATCCTGGCCTGCCTGGCGGTTATGGGTCTGACCAAAACCACAGCGGTCATCTCTCTGTTTTTGCCGATCGTTATCCTGGGGATCCCCATTTTTGATACCTTTTTCGCCATCATCAGGCGGATAAACAACCGGGCCCCGATTTTCAAGCCCGACAAAGCCCACCTGCACCATCGCCTGATGGCGATCGGTATGAGCCACCGCCGCAGTGTCCTGATAATCTACGCGATATCGACCTTCTTCGGCGGGGTAGCTCTGGTCTTGAACTATCTCAATCGGCCCAAAGCCGCCCTGGTGTTGGCGGTATTGCTGATGGCCATCGTCCTGGGGGCGGAAAAGATCGGGATGCGGACCGGCGGTAAAGGTGCCGAATTGGTGGTGCCCAGGCAGGAAACCTCTACCCAGCATTCTTGATCGGTCGCTCTTGTTCATGATTTAAAACTGGAGGATTATAATGTCCCGGTTTAAAACCTACCTGAAAAACTCCCTGCTCGTGATCCTGGTATTCCTGGTTTGTTTTGGCCTGGGGGCCGGGATTTCTACTTTCTTCAAGCCGGCTGGGGAAGTCGCCGAAGAGATGGTCACTGCTCCCCCTGTACCTGATAAGGAGCGGGTCAATATCCTGCTGTTGGGGGTCGATGCGCGCCCCGGGCAGACAGACAACACCCGTTCCGACACCATCATCCTGGCCTGCATCGACCCGGAACTCAACCGGGCTGCCTTCATCTCCATCCCCAGGGACACCAAGGTCAGCAGCGCCGGCTTGCAGGGCATGGATAAGATCAATGCGGCCAATGTGGTGGGCGGGCCCGAACTGGCAGTGGAAAAAGTAGCGGAACGCCTGGGCGAGCCCATCGATTACTATATCGAGGTCGATTTCGAGGGATTCAAGAATATCATCGACATCATCGGCGGGATAACCATAGATGTGGATCAGCGCATGTACAAACCGACCGAGGACATCGATCTTCAGCCGGGGGTGCAGAAACTGGACGGATACCATGCCCTGGCCTTTGTGCGCTTCCGGGGATACTTGAACGGGGATATCGACCGCACCAAACACCAGCAGGATTTCATCAAAGCCTTGGGCCAGGAGCTCCTGCAGCCGGCTACATTGGTCAAGCTCCCGGCTCTGATCCGCGAGGCCCGTTCCGACGTGAGGACCAATTTAAGCCTCACCGATATGCTGAAAATCGCCACCTGGGCCCCGGGTTTCAGCAGTGAGAACATAATCGCCCAGACCCTGCACGGCTATTTTGCCGATGAGCGCAATGCCGAGGGAGTATTGACCGCCAGCTATTGGATAGCTGACCGGACCATCGCCGCAACCCTGTTGGATAAAATGTTGGCGGGGGAGACAGTTCCCTACCTGGTAGCTTCTCCGCCCGGGGTGCGGACTACGACCACCGCTTCCAGCGCCAAAGCTGATGAAACCAAAACCGGCCTGGAGCGCTCGGCACTGCCGAGTCCAGGCCATGAAACCCGCACCACCAGGACCGTGCAAAAGACTTAAACCTGGACATTTATGGTGTCACGGGGACGGAGTTGTTGACACTGCCCAAATAGATCAGCGCAGTGTCAACAACTCCGTCCCCGTGACAACTAAAAAATATTTAGAAAAGTCTGGACAATTCAGGAATTTTATGGTTTAATATCAACACGTATACTCTTGAATAAAGGCAAACTTGCCGAAAGGTGAGGACGCAAAGCCACGGGTCTAAGGCCAAATGGTTATGATCGCCGGGTTGCCGAGAGCAGAAGCAAAGTTTTTCCAACCTGCTTGGGCATTGGGCCGGAGCAGGTTTTTTTATCGGCTCTATTAAAAGATACAATTACATATGATATTGGCGGGCTGAAGCGCTCGCCGGTGTAAAAGGCAAACCTGGCGAAAGCCAGGGACGCAAAGCCTAGGGTCTAAAGCATTGATTGCCATGATAGCCTGGTTGCCACTCAAGGTATTTGTCACCGGATATAACTGCGGCAACGGCTGCAGTTATTATTTTTTCGGCAGTTTTTGCCACGCTCCTCGCAGCGACTGGGGGTCTTAGACCAGGCCAGGCAAACTCAATCCAGGTTCAGAAGGGTGCAGGTTCTTGATTTCGGAGGAGGGGTAGCAGTGGTCAATGTTTTAATGGCTGATGCAGAGTTGGAACAACTGGAAAAGGTAAAGCAGATTTTAGAGACTTCCCCGCGTCCCTACAATTTCTACCCGGCCACCAGCGCCAAGGAGTGTCGGGAGTTGCTGGACCGGGCCAAAATGGACATCGTGATCCTGGATACCGGTCTGCCCGACCAGGCGGGGATCGAAATGGCCCAGGAAATCAGAAAGATGCCCGGTTACGAATTCGCGTGGATGATCATATCGAGCCCCGACTTTGGCCAGGAGTCTGCAGCCTATCGACTGGTCCATTGTTACGATTACCTGGTGAAACCCTATGACACAGAAAAACTGATGGATATCATCGAAAAACTGGGGGAGTACAAAATCACTCCCAAATCCGACGAAGACCGGGAGATGATAACCTTCAAACAGCGAGACCAGTATATAAGGGTGCTGGCCAAGGACATATTATACATAGAAGTGATCGGCAACAATTCCACCCTCTATACGTATTCCCACGTCTATTGCCTGCGGAAAATGTCA
>JAAZOA010000031.1 GCA_012798055.1 Syntrophomonadaceae bacterium
GGAAGACGATTCAGGCTGCGGCTCCGGGCTCGCAGTAGAAAATCAGTTACCAGATGCCAACGTTTTGGCTGAGGGGCAATCTGGTGCATTTTGCAGTCCATAAGCATCACATAGGATTCTATCCGACTCCCAGCGCTATTGAAGCATTTCAAGAGGAACTGAAGCTTTACAAATCATCCAAGGGGGCGGTCCAGTTCCCTCTCGGGCAGCCGCTGCCCCTTGAATTGATCAGCCGGATGGTCAAGTTCAGGGTGGCTGAGAATGTGCCCGAAGCAAAAATTCAGCGTTAATGAATGGTGCGGATGAGACCGGCGGTCCGCCCCGGTGTGGGTCCCGAAATGAGTTTGGCAGGGGCTAAGCCCTAAAAGGACCTCAAAAAGCAGCACCTGGCAGGCAGCCAGCAGAGCAGAGACTCCAACACAAGGGATAATATCGGGCTTGGGTATATCACAAGACTGCCAAAGCCTGCAGGCCAGCTTCCAGACTAGGTTTGAAGAACACCCGGTTGCCCCGGTTGCACTCGCGTACGAAATCCCGAAGGCTTCGGCTCTTGCAGTGACCGAAGTCGCCGATAACCGCAAGCTTCATGTCATAATTCGAAAACTTTTGTAACACTTCCCCGGCATAACCGCTGCGCAGGTCGAAAAAAGCCTCCCCCAGGCTTTCGCTATATATGACCAATCCCCCGCAGTTGTTGGAGTATTGGGCTGTGACCATCGCGTCGAGTATGTCCTGTACCGACAAGAATCGGGTCGCCGGATCTATCACCGCCACCGGCTGCCGCTCATTGTTGACAATATTCATAACATCTGCTTCTCCCTATACAAAATTCTCAGCCGGTGTCACCTGAGTCAAACCCGACAGGCATGACATCATGGCTTCCATAAAAAAGATATTGCCCCACAACATAATCCTTAAAACCCTATCTGGTTCGATATACTGGGTGTGGAGGGTAGAACGCCCGTATCCCGGAGGCTTAACGTTAAGCACTGCGGTAAGGGTGTTGACAATTCGCATAGCTTGTTCCCGGTCCACTCCAGGAATATCTATGACTGCAGAAATAACAGCCTGCTCGCCTGGGATTCCTTTCTCCAGGTCGGAGCCCGCGGCAGTTGATGCGGAGCTTCCCTCCAGGAACACACTCAGATCATGTCCGGATACTCGCCAATTTTTACCCAGCTTATTGGCCTTCAGCCGACCTTCGCGGATGTATCTCTGTATGGTTTTGGGGTGCATGGCTAGCAAGGCCGCGATCTGGTCTACGGAATAGTATTTCTCATACATCTTTATGACTCCCTCAAAGTGCTTTCGTGTAATTATAGGTAATAATAAGGAATATAGCAATAACATTGTAAGCATTCTTGGCTAAAAACAAAAAATAGCCGTGTCTGCGTAATCCCTGCAGTACGGCCATTTTCCATTTATATTCGCACCAGAGTTAGAATCAGATTGCGATAATAATATTGGGAGGACTGCTCTACTCGAAACTGAATCCTTTTTCCCGGAAGAGTCTATTACACGCGGCTACTACCTGGGGGTTGAAGAGTATACCGCTGTTCTGCGATATCTCCGCCAGAGCTCTTTCGATGCCCAGGGCTGGGCGATAGGGGCGGTGGGAAACCATAGCTTCGACTACATCTGCTACCGCCATGATGCGGGCTTCCAGCAGAATTTCGTCTCCGGTCAAACCAAGTGGGTAGCCGGAGCCGTCCATCCGTTCGTGATGCTGCAGAACCATCTGGGCCACCGGCCAGGGGAATTCAATATCTTTGAGGATGTCGTAACCTACCTGGCAGTGGCTGGCCATAACGGCAAATTCTCCTTCTGACCATTTCTCTGGTTTACTTAATATCTCAACCGGGACTCCTATTTTGCCTATGTCGTGAAGGCTGCCGGCTACAGTTATACCTTCGATTTTCTCTTTCGATAATCCCATCTCTTCAGCGATGGCTGTAGCTAGCAGGCTGACTTTGCGCTGGTGCCCGGCGGTAAAGGGATCGCGAAAATCAAGGGCTGTGCCCAGGGCACTGACTGTTTGCATCAACAGGCGCTGCATTTTTTTGCAACTCTGGGCTAGTTCCCTGTTGGCCTGCAACCTGCCTTCCCGGGCGCGGATAGCGGCAATGGCAAAGACCAGGTTTTTGCTCATCTCCACTAACAGTTTCTCTTCTTCCAGGTCAAAAGCATCGATCTCGTCCGCATATACATTCAGTATTCCGAAAGCGCTGCCGTCAGTCGCCAGGGGAATAGCGATGCTGGATTTGAATCCGCGCCGCAGGGCGTCTTTCATCCAGGGCTTGAAACTGGGATCTTTTTTGATGCTCTTGGTTATGATCGACTGCCCCGAGCGCAGGGCTTCCCCGACCGGTCCCGAACCCCGCCGGGGATCGGCCAGGTAGATATTGAGCTTGTTGAGGTAGCCATTGTCCCTTCCTGCATAAGCCAGGGGGCGCAGCTTCTCCCAGGGATCGGCGGGCTTGTAACCGATCCATGCCAGGCTATATTCGCCGACCTCCACCACCTGCTGGCATACGGTTTCCAGCAGATCCTTTTCATCTTCTGCATGGATCATGGCAGTATTGACCGCACTTATAGCCCGTAAGGCCCGGTCGATGCGTTTGTAGTCAGTCAGGTCCACGAAGGTGGCCACTGACTTCTTGGTCCCCGGGATCAGGTCCACCGTGAACAATCCCTGATGGACCTGGCCGCGGCTGTCTATAAGCTGGCCTTCATATTTGGTGGGTGCTGAACCGGGACACTCCCGGCGCTGGCGGTGATAACCCATCATTTTGTCGGCCAGTTTGTCCGGCACCAACTGGGTCCATTGGCTTCCCAGTAGGTCTTCCCGTTTGTAAGCCAGGACTTTTTCGCATTCCGAATTTATGGCTGATATAGTCATATCGTCTTCCACGATCAGGGTGAGGGCGCCGGTATTTTCGAATACGGCCCGGTAATGATTTTCCGAAGCCTGCCGGGTTTCATCTTCCATTACCAGCAAACCTTGCGGCGATGAACTCATTTTATACTCCTGCCTTCCGCGATTTTATTTGGAACCGAGGTTATATCGAAATTGTCTACATGGTTTAGAATACGGTGTCGACCTGAAGTGCCTGGGGGGTATAAAACAAAACAAACCTGCCAGGCGGGGGCATGGCAGGTCAGAATCGAGCAACTGCTCAGTGCAACCCGGCCGCCATAACTTTTCAGTCTTAGACCCGTAGCTTTGCGTCCCCGCCTTTCGGCGGGTTTGCCTTTATTCAAGCATTATTGTCGGTGCTCATAAAACAGCAAATTATTTGCTTTTTCAACAATATGACCATATTTTTGGGGACATGTCCAGACCAGGGTGATGTAATGGTGCTTACTTACCGCGAAACGATCAATTAGAATAATCAGTCAAGGACAGGAATTAGCTCCCCCTTGTAGAAAGCCTTAAAAGGTACACTAAATCAAAATACCCGGTCATTATATTACTGCTAGTCACTGGCTCAAGCATGATGCATAAGCATACCTATCTGAGCTAAGATCCAATCTGGCCGAGGGGGGATAAATTCTTTGGAAAAGATCAGATTCGATTACAACCTGGCGCTGCGCTTCGTGAAACAAGGGAACATCGACAGCTGGGCGGAACGTATAGCCTTTTGCCATGAAATGCTGCATGCAGGTACCGGTCCCGGCAGCGAATGCCGCGGCTGGCTGGACTGGCCTATATCCATCAGCGCGGATGAAGTAGGGCAGATCAAAGCGGCTGCCAGCCGGATCAGGCAGGAAGCCCAGGCATTTCTGGTGGTCGGCATAGGCGGGTCGTATCTGGGAACCCGGGCAGCCATAGAGATGCTGACCCACAGTTTCAGGAACGAACTCCCTCCTGACCGGCGGCAAGGTCCCAGGATATATTTCGCCGGCTATCAGCTCAGTTCCGCTCACATCAGTCACTTATTGGAGGTAATAGACGGACCGCAGATCAGCTTGAATGTCATTTCCAAATCAGGGACCACCACGGAACCGGCTTTGATTTTCGGGCTACTGAAAGCATTCATGGAAGAGAAATATGGTCCTGATGAAGCACGGCGGAGAATATTCGCCACGACCGATAAAGAACGGGGATTGCTGCGGGAGTTGGCGGACCGGGAGGGATACACCGCTTTTACGATCCCGGACGATATCGGCGGCAGGTATTCGGTGCTGACACCGGTAGGGCTGCTGCCCATGGCCGTGGCTGGCATCGATATAGAAGAGGTGCTTAAGGGAGCCCGGGCAGCTGCCCAGGACTTGCAGGACCCCAGGCTGATGGAAAACCCCTGTTACCAGTATGCGGCTGTTCGTAATATTCTGTACGGGCAGGGATATTCTATCGAACTCCTGGCTGCTTACGAACCGGGAATGCATTATTTGGGTGAATGGTTCAAGCAGTTGTTCGGGGAGAGTGAGGGCAAAAGTTGCCAAGGTATATTCCCGGCTGCGGTGAGCTTCACCACGGATCTGCATTCCCTGGGTCAATATATCCAGGAGGGTCCCCGCAACTTGTTTGAGACTGTCCTGAGGGTGAAGAAGGCTTCGACAAAGGTGCAGATCGATTGGGATACTGCCCCGCCCTATCTGAAAGGGCATACCCTGGATTTCGTCAATCAGAAGGCTTTAGAAGGCGCGCTGCTGGCTCATAGCGAAGGTGGCGTCCCCTGCCTGCAGATAGAGATACCTGAGATTAGCCCTTATTATTTCGGCTATTTGGTTTATTTCTTTATGAAAGCCTGTGCTATCAGCGGTTACCTTGCCGGGGTAAATCCTTTCGACCAGCCTGGAGTGGAGGCCTATAAGCGCCACATGCAGGACCTATTGAAATGATCAGCACATCTCCTTGCATCCCATCAGCGGGGAGGACTGGTCACCAGCACGTGGTTGACCAGGGCATCCCTCAGTTCTTCGGGACCGGCACCATGCCCGGATTCCAGCCAGATCAGTTCCTTATAGGGAGCTTCGAGGACATAGAAATAGCGCTCCACCAATGAAGCCATGGCATTGACGTCCTGACGCCCGGCCAGGAAGTATACCGGCACCTGGAGTTCTGCGGCCTGTGTGGTGAAATCCAGGTCCCTCAATTGGGGGTAGACTACCGGAAAGGTGTTGAGGAGACCGCGGCCGAAATTGATTTTATCCAGCAGGCCATATTCCCGGGACAGTTGCGGGGCCAGGAGGATCACAGCCTGCAGGCTGGAAGAGCCCATATGGTCGAACAGGACATTATTGTAGGCCGCATATTTCAGAGCCATGCCCGGGCCGGTATATGGCGGCTCGCCATAAGCTGCCAGCCGGTTGGCGAGTTTGACGTCCCCTCGGTCATTGGCAAGCTGCAGGGCCAAGCGGTAACCCAGGCGGTCGTTCTCCACCGTATTGACCATCTGGCCGTTGCCTACATACGCATAGTAGTCCTCCGGGTATTGCTGCACCAGCTTGGTCCCCAGGATCGTGCCCCATGACAAACCTAGCACATAGATTTTTTCCTGGTGGAACCGGGCTTGCAGCAAGCTGGTCAGTTGGTGGGCATCTGCTATGTACTGGTCCACTGTGAGACTGGAAGATGGAGCTGCATAATAGGACTTGCCTGTACCGGGCTGGTCCCAGTTCACAACTACGAAGTGTTCTTCCAGTGGCTTCAAGGTCATATTGTTGGCGGGGAATCCACCCGCACCTGGGCCGCCGATACCAAGGTACAGGAGTACCGGTTTGCTGTGGTCCTGCCCGCGGACGGTGATCCACTGCTCGGTACCGCCCAGTTCCACTTTTTCCAGGGAGGCGATACTGTTTCCTCCGGAGAGGGGCGGAGTAGCCGCGTATTTCTGAGACAAGATCACCGCCGCGGCTATTATCAGCAGAAAACCCAGCAGTATGTATGCGGTCCGCTTAAAAGTGCGGTGGGGCAGGTAGAGGGCGATGATCAAGACCAGGTCCAAACCGGCCAGCCACAGCCAGACATTTTTAGGGACGGCCGTGGCCAGGGGCAGTTCGATCACCGGGATTATGGCTATAAAAACAATCAGTGTCAGGAAAATGTTGACCAGGGTACGTCCGGTTGCGAGAAAGATCCTGCCCATCGTCATGCTTCCATCTCCCTTGCCTGGAACTGTTTTTCAACCGTGCTGATCAGAACGGGGCTGCGAAATTCCTGATCACCAGGAAAAGCACCGCCATACCCACTATGGTCGCCACCGAAACCGTAACCGAATAGTCTTTTTCTTTCACCATGGTATACAGCCCGGTGAGGCCGCCCAGGATTGCGGTAATTATGGCGCAGAGCATGGGGATATCCAGGGGGAGATTACTGAACAGGGGCTGGTCAGGTTCCGGGTGTTGCACTGCCACTACTATCCTGGCTATGATGAGGAACAGACAGAAAACCAGCAGCAATGCCAGGGATTGTTCCCCCCATTTGCTCTGGGGACTGAATTTAATCTTCAAACCATTTCCTCTCCTTAAATAATGTGATATCTTCGTTAAATAATATTAGCACAATCATAACCGGGAGCAAATCCTGCAGGACCTCAAGCAATTGCTGTTCAACCGGAACGATGTACTGCCCGCTCCGAAGACTGGTGTCATCGGAATAAATTTTGATACGTGCTGGATATGTGAAGGCCGGGGTTAATGCCCCGGCCTCGAGTTCAAATCTGCAAGTCCTATGGGATAGTCTCCATCTTTCCATCTATTTGGGCAGTTGCTCCAGCAGATTGACCATCAGCGCTTCTTCCTTCTCCAGATCCTTGCGCCATTCGCGTTTTTCGGTGCGGGCGATTTCCCGGCGCAGATCCAGCAGATATTTCTCGACTAAACCTTTCAACAACCAGGCGTCTTTATCCTCTATCTGGAGAGTATACATGGCCATCACACTCCTTTTCTCCAATTCTACCATATCCCCGGCAGCAAAATGGAGAATAGGGATGGCCGTCTGGATACAGTCAGTCTGTCCAGAAAACCTGCCCCATGGTACACTGGGGTGGGACTCACAATATTGACGAGCCGGGTGATAAAAGATGCGGTGGAATAAATGGTCTGGGTTGATCTTAATGCTGGCTGTATTAGCCGTGATGGGATGGGTAGGCTGGAGGTATTTTCTGCAGCCCGATGCGGAAACTGCCCAGCAGTTGGAGGAACAGTTTGGAAAAGAGTTCTTCAATTCATTCGTGGCCGAGGCCCCTGGCCCTGATAACTTCCAATTGGATGAAAAATCCTTCACGGCAGAGGTGGTGAGGGA
>JAAZOA010000343.1 GCA_012798055.1 Syntrophomonadaceae bacterium
ATCTGCGCGATGGGGCCTTCGAAGGGAATGTTCTTGACCATGTCATAGCCCGCTTCAGAGTGGTTCATCACCAGCAGCCGCTGTATATCGTTGAGTCGACTGGGCTGGCTAAGAATATCTAAGGGGATATAGAGCTTGCCGATGTCATGCAGGCTGGCTGCGATGTTCAGATGGTGGATGGTATGTTCGTCCAGTCCCATGTCACGGGCGATCATGACCGAGAGGGCCGCTACGCGCTGTTGGTGGCCGGAAGTATAGAGGTCGCGTTTTTCCGTAGTGACTGCCAATGCGTGCACGGTGCCGTCAAATACATGTTCCAGCTGCTCATGACTGCGTTTTATCTCCTCCTCAGCGTGTTTCCTTTCCGTGAAATCCCGGATGGTTTGGATCGCGCCGATCACTTGTCCATCACTGTTATACAGTGGGGCAGCCCGTCCCCACATCACTTTTTCTTCGCCCTTGGGATAGGCGATGTTGTCTTCCGTGACCACCACATCACCTTCCCGGTAGAGTTTTACGCATTGATCGCTGAGGTCCAGATCCGGATTGATGATCATGTCCACTATCATGGGACGCCTCTCTCCCCGGTAAAATGCCAGTGAATACTCATGATTGCCCTTGCCTACCATATCTTTAGCCGAATAGCCAGTCATTTTGGCCATCTCCTGGTTCCATTGCAGGATGACCCCGGCCTTGTCGACTACAAAGGTGGCATCAGGCAGGGATTCGATGATATCTGACAACTGGCGCCTGGAATCGCTTAGTTCTTTTTCAGCCCGCTTGCGGTCGGTCACATCTCGGACCGTCTCTATAGCTCCCACCAAATTTCCATCGTGATCATAGAGCGGTGCAGCCCTGGCCCAGATATAGGCTTCCTGTCCGCGCAGCTTGTCAGTCTGGGCTTCAATATACCAGACATTATCTGCGGAATGGATGTAGCTGTATTCTCGATCAATATTGGTGGAGGGATCGAGAATATAGTTCAGCAAAACCGGTCGGCGGTAGCCATAAAATGGGATGGCGAATTCATAATTTCCTTTACCTACCATCCTCTCTGATGGGTAACCGGTCAGGTCTTCCATGGCCTTATTCCAGTATATTATTTTCCCCTCACGGTCAACTACTCCGGTAGCATCCGGCAGAGACTCGATTATATCCGCTAATTGCCGTTGGGAGTCGCGCAACTGGTCCTCGACCTGTTTGCGGTCAGTTATGTCTCGCACCGTTTCTATAGCCCCTATCAAATTGCCCGCGCTGTCGTGGAGCGGCGCAGCCCTCCCCCATAGGATCCTTTCCCTGCCCTGCAGTCTGCCTATGGTAGTCTCGGTGGTCAGTATTTCGCCATCCCGGTGGATATATACGTATTCCTGGTCAAATTTCACCTTGGGATCCATTATCATATCCAACAGAATAGGCCGTCTTACACCATAAAAAGCCAGGGCATATTCATAATTGCCCTGGCCAACCATATCCTCTGATGCATATCCTGTGAGTCTAGCCATCTCACGGTTCCAGAATAATATTTTACCGTTCTTGTCGATAACCAGAGTCGCATCCGGTAATGATTCGATGATATCCGCCAGCTCCTGCTGGTAATCAACAGTCTTACGATTACGCGACATAAGGCCCCTCCTTATTATCTGGATTGGTCTGCGTCCTCAGCTCAGCATGGTATCTAATTCCATTTTACCATTATCGGTCCTCTGTGTCCCCAGGTTAATAATTCAGCCCCTTTATCTGGCAGTGTCCTTTTTCTGATCGGCTTCGCTCTCCAGGATTTTCCTGATCCTTTCCAACAGGGGCTTGATTTTGTCGGGCATGGCACAGCTCTCACAGGTCATCATCATCCAGGATTCAATCTGCTTCAGAATGCGTTCTATATCCTGATCTTTCACGTGGCTCTCCCCTTTCAACGCGCAAGGCTGGCTATTAAGCTGATGGGCTAATCTAATAATCTAGTCCCAAACATCGTTGTTCCATTTTGTAAATATATACTTATGCCCTAATCATACGTTTAATATATGTTTGTCTTATAGATATTCGCACTTCTGATTTGAAAAACCACTCCAGGAAAAACAGATCGGCACTATCTAATCAATCTTCACCGCTTCCTCGCTGTCGAACAGATATATATAACTCTCTCTGACTGGTATCATTTGGATTTTCTCCAGGGCCTCCCTGTAGACCGACAGCTGTATCCTATACCGTTCGATTATCTCCTGCCGGTTCTGCGGTGTCACGCGATCGGTTTTATAGTCAACCAAAACCAATTGTCCATCTTCGAGGAAATAAAGATCGATGATACCCTGGAGCAGCAGGTCTTCCTGGCTGTCCCCCAGGTCAGTGAATACGCGCCCGGCTTTGAAGACCAGATTAAAAGGCACTTCCCGGTAGGTACGGGGGGAATGCAAAAGGCGCCTGCCCAGATGTGAATTGAAAAAATTCACTATTTTGTTGGTTTCTATCGCTTGGGTCTCTTCGGGTCGCAATATTTCCTGGGCCACCAAACCTTCCAGCTGGGCCTCTATATCGTCTGCAGATTTGACCCGGTCCAGATCAAGATGCTGCATGACCAGATGCACGATGCTCCCCCGGGTGGCTCCGCTGAAGCTTAATTGCCCGGATGCATTCATGAAGCCTGGCCGGGCAGTGATTCCTCCGGTAATTTGGTGGGCCCGGTCAAGACCACCTGCGTAGACTTCTTTGAGTTGACTGACTGAAATCTTGGACGGTATTTTAGCCGCTTCAGGATGGGGGTATTGCCAGCTTAAACGAGACCAGATCAGTTCCTGCTCCGCAGATCCTGCTGGCAGCTCATTAAACCCACCGCCCGCCAGGCCCATTCCTTCTGTAAATGAGTCCGGCCCGATCAGCTGTCTACGGCAGATGATCTGCAGCCTCCAGTGGTAATTTTGGCCCTCATTATCTGCATTGGCAAGGTTCCAGCCGATTAAATCCCTAAGGATTTTCCCGTCAGGGTGGCGTAAAACGACCGGGCCCAACCAATCCAGAAAAGAGCGGGCTCTGGAGAGCTGAAATGGATTGATTGCCCTGCTCCACTTCTTCACCTGGCGCTCCAGGTTCCTGACTGAACCCAACAGGATGAGCCGGTCCCGAGGACGCGTACAAGCCACATACAGTATCCGCATCTCTTCCGCCAGGCTCTCCAGTCGAATGGCATTTTTCATGGCAATCCTGGCCAGGGTGTCCCTGGATGTCCGCAGGTCAGGATTGATATAGCGGGGGCCCAGGCCCAGGTCTTTATGAAAGAGTACCGGGACGCTGGTATCGCGGGTGTTGAAATTGCGACCCAATCCAGCCACTATGACTACCGGGAACTCCAGGCCTTTGCTCTTGTGTATACTCATTATCCTCACCACATCTTCATTTTCGCCCAGGATCTTGGCCATCCCCATATCGCTGCTGCCAGCTTCAACCTTGGCAATGAATTGCAGGAAATGGAACAAACCTCGCCAGGCGGTAGTCTGGAATTGCCCTGCCCGCTCCAAAAGGATGCGAATATTTGCCTGCCGCTGCTGCCCCCCGGGCATAGCTCCAACATAATGGTAATAGCCGGTTTCCAGCATGAGCATCCAGATGAATTCATCGATATCCATGATCCTGGATTCTTCTTTCCAGGTGTGCAGGCGGCGGCTAAACTCCTGCAGTCGTAAACCGAGCTCATCACCGGATTCCTCTATGTATGCTTCCATCGCTTCGAAAAAGGTGGTATTTGGTCGGCGGGAACGGACGGCAATCAGGTCCTCCAAAGAAAACCCGCCAATGGGAGATCTGAGGACGCTCAGCAGCGGAAGGTCCTGGCGTTTGTTATCGATCAGTTTCAGCAGGTTGATAAAGATGTTGATCTCCAAGGCTTGGAAGTAGCCCCTGTCTACGTCAGCATACACCGGTATACCAGCTGCCGTAAGCGTTTCGTAATAGACCTCGGCCTGGGAACGCGTAGCCCGCATTAAAACAACCATGTCCCGGTATTGCAAAGGGCGACAGCATCCCAGCTTGGTGTCATAGAAAGACCGCCCATGCAATTGCTTGATAGAACTCGCAGCCTGAAGAGCCTCGACTTCAACATTGGATATTTCAGCCGGGTTGTCTTCGTTGTCTTCTTCATGGTCTTCTTCTTCGTTAGACTGCTGATCTATGAGCAGAAGTTCAAGGGCAGGCGGTGGGATTTCTTCCCTGATATCCTCAGGTAATTCAATGCCCGGGCAGAGCCAGGATTCCCGGTCGTATTCTACCTCCCCCAGCTCCTCAGACATGATGCGGGAGAAGATATGGTTTATCCCGCTGATGATCTCCGGCCGGCTACGGAAGTTTTTAAGCAGGTCGATCCGTTTGTTCACACCGTTCCCGTCCTTGGGGTAGGTTCTATGCTTGTGCATGAACAGGTCCGGATCAGCCAGCCTAAATCGGTAAATGCTCTGTTTGACGTCTCCTACCATGAAGAGGTTGTTTCCTGATCTGATCCGATCCAGGATGGTCTCCTGGACAAGATTGCTGTCTTGATACTCATCCACGAAGATATAGGTATATCTCTGCTGGTATGAGTTGGCTGCCCTTGAATCCGCAAGTATCTCTAGAGCCAGGTGCTCCAGGTCGTTGAAGTCCAAAATACCCCGTTCGGCTTTGTGCTGCCGGTATAGAGAAGAAAATTTGCTCACCAGTCCATGGAGGTAATCCATAGCAGCGTGCATCTCCGCCAGGTCCCGAGAGAATTCTGCCGGGCTCTGGAAAAAATACGATTCTTTTATATCCAGG
>JAAZOA010000344.1 GCA_012798055.1 Syntrophomonadaceae bacterium
AGCTTAAGACCCGCTTGGGACCGTCTGCGGAGTCGACCCTCAGGTACTTGAATTCCGGACTGCGCCCGTAGGGTGTGGGAAATGACAGACCTTTCTCTACCACTTCCACGTAGTCCAGGTCAAGACTTTCGGGAACCTCTATGCTGAGAGTACTGGAACCACCTATAAAAGCGAAATCGCATTCTGGGATGTTTAACAAATGTCTTCCCCCTGTTCTGGCTGATATATTTGCAGCAGGTCGTAGCTGGTATTGCGCAGTGCCGGAATTTTGCCGGCAGCTCTGATTATATCCTTCATCTCTTCCTTCTTCATCCTATAGGTTAATCCTGCCGAACGCACGACATTTTCTTCAATCATAATGCTGCCCAGGTCCTCGGCTCCAAAAAACAGTGTGAGCTGCCCGATGCGCTTACCCTGGGTGACCCATGACCCTTGTATATGGTCGATATTGTCAAGGTATAAACGCGCCAGGGCCAGGAAACGGAGGTAGGCCAAGCTGGAAATCTTATCCCCCATCAATGCGTTGTTACCAGGTTGGTAGGTCCAGGCGATAAATGCCCGAAATCCACCCGTCTCATCCTGTAAGGAACGTATTTGCTGCAGATGGTGGAGACGGTGCATCAAACGGTCCACACTCCCCATCATCATGGTAGCAGTAGAAGGCATGTTTATGGAATGAGCCAACCGCATGACCTCCAACCATTTTCGGCTGGATATTTTGTTAGGACTTATGGCCTGGCGAACCTCATCGTGGAGTACTTCGGCTCCCCCGCCAGGCAGAGAATCGAGCCCGGCTGCCTGCAGGCGCAGCAGGGTGTCTTTTATGGATAATCCTGATTGGCGGGCAATAAATACGATTTCTGGCGCAGTCAGGGAATGTATGGTCATATCATAGCGGGATTTAATACCTCTGAACATTTCTTCGTAGAATTCTATCCCGAGGGCTTCGTTCAGACCCCCCTGGATCATGAGTTGGGACGCACCGAGCTGGAAAGCTTCCTCCACCTTGTCATACAGGGTTGGCTGGTCTATGACATAGGCATCCGCATCATGCGGCTTACGGTAAAAAGCGCAGAATTTGCATTCACACGAACATATATTGGTATAGTTGATATTGCGGTCGATGACGAAAGTTATGATGTTGCCTGGATACCTCTGATCTCTTACCTGATTGGCCGCCCTGGCAATTTCCATAAGATCACCCTGCTCATGCAGAAAAAGGAATTCCTGTTCCGTCATGCGCCGTCCATCGACAATGTGCTGTAGCAAAGAATTAGGATTCAAACTGTTCACCTATACCTCCACTATGTCCAGGGGAGGGACTTCCTGGATCAGGCCCATACCACAGGCTTCCTGATAATAACGCATAAGGCCTTCTTGTTTACGCTGGTCAAAATCAAAGCGCAGGCTGGCGAAATATTCCACCAGGTATTCCGCTGGAAAAGTCTCCCACTGAGCGGCCTTCTCTGCCACATCTTCAATATGCTCCAGACTGTAGTTCATGCATTCAACAAAAGTATCCTTGATTAGCCTGACCTGATCCATTCTGCGGCGGGCAAAATCACGGCGGATAGCCCATACCGAGAACACCATGGGCAGCCCGGTCATATGCTTCCACTCCAGCCCAAGGTCGTATATATACAGACGGGGGTCCTGCTTGTACTTGGCCCTCAGGGCATCATCACCGATCAACAGGGCCGCATCAGCCTCCAGGAGCATTGCCCCCAATTCCGGTGCGGATGAAAAATACTCCGGTGCAGCACCATATTTCTTGGCCATGATGATACGCAACAGGGCCTGGGATGTGGCAGAAATATTGGTAAGCGCCACTTTTTTCCTGCCCAGCTCCTCAATGGGCACCTTGGAGAAAAGGTAGATGCTCTTCACATCCCCATCGCAGCTGATGGATATTTCAGGCATTATGACATAGTCCCTGTAATTGCGGGCATATGCGATGGACGGGATGGGCGCCAGATCAAGCAGGTTATCTTTCAGCATACGGTCCAGATCGCTGGGATTGCCTTTGATAAGGTCAACTTCCAGCAGGAATTTCTTTTCGATCAAGCCGTAAAACAGGGGAAAGCAGTTGATAAATTGTATGTGGCCTACTCTAGGACGCAATTGTTTCACCACCATGTCAGAAATTATGCCTCGATCAATAAGTCTTCAGCACATTGTAGAGGGTGTCTCTTTCCACCGGGATACAACCTGCTTCTTTAATCAAAGCGATGATATCTTCCTTGCTGATTGCCTTACCGGTGCGAGCGCCTGCCGCATGCATAATTTTTTCTTCGTAGACAGTGCCATCGATATCATCAGCCCCAAAAAAGAAGGCCAACTGGGCCACATCGATACCCAGCATTACCCAGAAAGCCTTGATATGATCGATGTTGTCCAGCATCAGCCTGGATATAGCCAGGGTCTTTATGTCATCCACCGCTGAAGTCCTCTTCAGGTGGGCAAGCCCAGTATTCTCGGGCAGGAAAGGCAGAGGAATAAATGCTTGGAACCCTGGTTCTTCATCCTGGAGCTGGCGCAGGGCAAGGAGGTGCAGGATGCGATCCTCGCAACTTTCTATATGCCCGAACAGCATGGTACAGTTAGTTTTCATGCCTAGTTGGTGGGCAGTGCGGTGTACATCCAGCCAGTCCTGGCTCATGGCTTTCCTGGGGCACAGCTGACTGCGTATCTCATCATTCAAGATTTCAGCTCCTCCCCCAGGCAATGAACCAAGCCCAGCATCTTGGAGGGCTTGTAAGACCTGGCGGACAGATAAGCCGGAAATCTGAGCGAAGTAGAAAATCTCCACCGCGGTGAAGGCTTGAATATGAATCTGGGGAAAGGCTTGGTGGAGATCTCTGACAATTCCCAGGTAATAGTCAAAGGGCATGTCCGGATGCATGGCGCTCACAATATGGAACTCAGTTATTCCGTATTCGACTGCAGCGGCTCCGTACTCAAAAGCTTCCTGAGGGGTCATGACATACGATGCATTTTCGTCCGCGTCTACTCCGAAAGCACAGAACTTGCAGCGGGATGTGCATATATTGGTAAGATTTATATGCTGATTGACATTGAAGAAGATATTCGCTCCAGATACAGCCTGTTTTTTAAAGCGGGCCAACTCCCCTATAGCCAAAAGGTCCGTGGACTGATAAAGGTAGAGACCATCTTCCTTGGAAAGTCTTATTTGGTTTTTGACCTTATCGGCGATAGATTGCATCATTCGGTCCATAATAAAGCTCCTAAATCAATTAAAATTTAGCGGATTTCCGATGAATCAAAGATAAAACAAGCATATGTTTATATTATAAACCAATGCTTGTTAATCTCAATGTTTGCTGATGCCAGTCAATTATCTTAGTCTCTCTTCCTTATCGGTTGCTCTAAACCTAACTTAACGATCTTGTCTACTATCTGCTCGAAACTCATCCCGGCTGCCCGGGCAGCATCAGGCACAAGGCTCATTTCAGTCATGCCAGGGATGGTATTCACTTCCAGCATGAAAGGTTGTCCGCTCCTGTCGATTATGAAATCGATGCGGGCACATCCTCGACAGTTCAAGGTTTTGTAAATTACCCGGCTCAGCTCTGCGATTCTCTCCTGCACAGACTGTTCCACCCTGGCAGGAATAATATGGGCGCACATGCCAGGGGTGTATTTGGATTCAAAATCATAGAACTCGTTTTCAGAGGTGATTTCGATCAGGGGCAGAACTTCTGGATTTTCATTTCCAACCACGGCACTGGTAACCTCAGTTCCATCGATGAATTTTTCCACCAAAACCTCAGGATCATATTCAAAGGCAGCTTCGATGGCTTTAGGCACCGACGAGGCATCCTTTACAATATAGGTGCCTATGCTGGAGCCCTGAGTAGCTGCCTTGATGACCAAGGGAATCCCGATCTTTTCGACCAGATCCTTGATTCTTGACTCTGTTGCCACAAAATCGGTCCTTTTGATGATGGTGAAGGGAGATGTGGGAATTCCTTCGAAGCTGACTATTTTTTTGGTCAGCACCTTGTTGATCCCTATTGCGCTGGCGGCAACTCCGGAGCCGGTATAACGCAGCCCCATAATCTCCAGCATCCCCTGGACGGTGCCGTCCTCTCCGTCCTTCCCATGCAGGGCTAAATAAACCAGGTCGGGATGGTAGTCAACAATCTGTTGCACCGCGATTTCCTTGAGATCCATCCCCTGGGCCTTGTAACCCAGGTTCTGAAGGGCCTTCAATACCGCCGCCCCACTCCGCAGAGAAACCTCCCTTTCCTCTGACCAGCCTCCCATCAAGACCAATATTTTTTCCTTAGCCATAGCTTACACCACCTGTTAAAATTGATGCTCCATCCGAAGCCAACCTGTTGAACACAAATTGATTATTACAAGAATACAATTTATTAGGCACCTAATCAACCGCCTGGACACATGATTGGCAACCTGATTAAGATGTTGAACCCTACCTCAATTTATGATAAAATTTGTCTTGCTGGTAAAAAGCATACAGGGGAGTAGCTCAATTGGCAGAGCATCGGTCTCCAAAACCGAGGGCTGGGGGTTCGAGACCTCTCTCCCCTGCCACTAAAAACACAGCAATACAGGGCTTATGAGCCCTGTATTTTTTTATCGCCCTTCCAGTTCCGTAACATGTGATATTATATGCTTGAATAGAATAAATTCTGGGGCGATTTAACACCAATATGAGTAAGGTGGTAAACATGGCTACAAACAAGACTGCAGGCAGGAATAATACATCAAAAAATACTGTCTCAAGCGAGATGTCCATGAAGACTATTAAATATGTCAGAGTGGTTTTAGGCTCTATTGCCCTCATTCTTTTAATTCTCATAATTGTTCGCTTAAGTTGAGTATGTATGTTATCCAAAGCAAGGTCGGTACATATTCAAAGAGGGATTCTAGAGATAAATGAATCAGCATGATTGATTGCAGACTGAACATGGGGGAAGGAGTGCCGTTTCATGGATGATAATGTAAAATCTCTGCTTGTCATTGGATTGATGGTGTTGTTGGCGTACCTCTCCCGTCGATTCGGAGGAAGCTGAAAGAATAAATAGCTTTCCGTGCCGAAAGCCTAGAATCCTGAATTATATATTCCAAATATCCAGACACAAAAAACCGCCCTGAATCCAGCGCGGTTTTTCCTTTATTCACATAGCTTGAACATCATTTGAACTCGAAGGCCAGGATGTTGTTGGGATCCACTCTTTTGATCGCGGCCAACTCTGCTTCAGTTGGAGGGTCCATCACTGGCACTTCGGTCTCGTCAATAACCCAGGCTGTATTTTCTTTGACCTCTTCTATGGTGGTGTAAGGGAAGATGCAGTCCAGCTTGAGGTATTTCTCTCCTATAGGTTTACGGAAAATGCACAGTGGAGTAATTACAGTGAACTCCTTGTCGATTGCAGGTGATGTCGTTGCAAAATCAACGTGTTCCACAAAGGTTTTCTTGTCATGGGTGGTTTTCCAAATGGTAGTCCGGGGAGTAATAGGGGTCAGGGTGGCACTGCCAGCACCGCCCGGACCTCTGAGCTTGGGATGATCGTAATCCCCGCCCAGGTATGACATGGCTATTCTCCCCTCCTTGTCCATTTGCAGGCAGGATAGGAAGGCGATATCCCCTTTTCCAGAGGCAAAAAGGTCGAATATCTCATCGAGGCCAAAAGTGGCCACTGATCCGGTATACGTGTTTTCAGTCAGGGTCGAAGCCACATAAGGGGGTCTGCTCCAGTCATGGTCTACACCATCACTTAATGTTACGTAGGTGAATTCAATTCCCAGTGCTTTGGCTGCTTTCATGGCCACCATGGGAGTGGAGGAGGCCAGTCCATGAAATACTACATCTCCCGGTTTTATTTCTCTCATTATAGCGGTCGCCATCATTTCAGGTTTGCCGTATTCCATGATTATTGCCTCCCTTCCAGCATTTTGTCTGCAAACAGCGGCACTTCCCCGGCTTTGACAGCCTTCTGATAGGCTTTGTGGCTGTCCCAGTCCACGGTCAGGTATTCAGGATAACAGATGCCGGGCTTGGCACCACCGGGCAGCTCTATTACTGCTTCCACCAGGAAATGAGGAATAGCAGTAAGCTTTGGTTCCTCCTGCATGCGATAGGTGCCCACAATCCGTTCAGTCGTGATGATAGTCTTCTTGGCTGCCCTGGCCAAAAGTGCATCCTGATAGCTGGGGCCCAGGATACGGCAATTTCCGTAGATATCGGCTTCTTGAACATGGATAATGGCGTAATCTGGCACCAGTGCTTTGACACACACCACCTCGGTACCATCGAAGGGGCTCTTCATTACCTGGTAGAATTCGGGACGTTGGGCAAGCAGATCACT
>JAAZOA010000345.1 GCA_012798055.1 Syntrophomonadaceae bacterium
AAGATTATGTTCCTGTTATCACAGAAGAAGTACGTCAGGGTGACCCGGACCTATTTCTCGTAGCAGGAACCCCGAGGCTGAAAGAAATGGCGGCCCGCATGGCTGCCAGGCTGGATACGGGTTTGTGCAGCGGGTGTCTCTCACTCAAGATAGATGCGGTCGATAAATCGGTCTCCATGGAACGGTTGGTTTATGGCGGTGCAGCGGTACAGACCGTAACCTGCTCCACCAGGCCGCAAATGGCCACGATACCGCCGCGCACTTATGGGATTGCTGTTGCCCCGGGAAAAAGAGAGGGGCAGATTCGGGAACTGGCAGCACCTTCAGCAGGGAAAATGAAAATTATTGACCGCAAACCGCGGACCAGGCAATCGGTCGATATCACTGAAGCCAGGATACTGGTTTGCGTGGGAAGGGGTTTGGAAAACCAGCAAGATATGCAAATGGTTCAGGAGCTGGCCGAAGTCATGGGCGCTGAAATCGCTTGTACCCGTCCTATTGCCGAAGAAATGCATTGGTTGCCCGAAGAGACCTATATCGGGATTTCCGGGAAACAGGTCAAACCTGACCTATACATCGGACTGGGGGTCTCGGGGCAGATCCAGCATGTTTCTGGAATACGGGATGCCAGGGTCATATGTGCAATCAACCGTGATGAAAACGCCCCCATCTTCGAGGTTTCTGATCTGGGTCTAGTTGGCGATATATATACAGTATTGCCCGAAATGATCAAGCAATTTAAGCAGGCTTTGAAGAAATAGGGCCGGCAGAATACCAGTCCTGATCAAACCTGTGGCTCTTATACTAAATATTAATGACCAACCCTGCCCGAGGACGATTCCTCGGGCAGGGTTTTCAGCCCATATCTATATCGATACTGCGGCAGGATACCACAATGATTATGACGAATTATGATTAGATAAGGAGGTGCCTTGGTTGGCCTATATACGACATTTGCAGCATTTTATGCATTACCGGAAGATCATGCGCGTTTTCGTTAAACATCGCTTAGTCCCTCTGGCTATCAGGATAGGACTGGGAGATCTGCTGGGGCCCGGTAAAGGGACTGAGACTAGTGATGTAGGTTGGGAAAACAATCGCGCCATGGCAGAGCGTCTCTGTGACGCAGCGATCGAACTTGGGCCAACGTTTGTCAAAATGGGGCAGATCATGAGCACCCGCCCGGATTTTTGGCCGCCAGTCTACATTAATGAACTGGAGAAGCTCCAAGACAAGGTTCCGCCTTTCTCATATGAAGAAGTGGTTTGCCAATTAATCCGGGAATTGGGGCATCCTGATGAAATTTTTGCCGAATTCGACCCTAATCCATTGGCGGCAGCCTCCATCGGGCAAGTGCATAGAGCCCGCCTGAAGAGCGGCGAAGAAGTCATAGTAAAGGTTCAGCGGCCCAATATAGAAAAAATGATGGCTAAAGACCTGGAGGTAATCATTGAGCTGGCGCGTTTCGCTGAATGGCGTTCTGGTTTGGCCCGGCGTCTGGGTGTTGTGGATATGACGCGTGAATATGCGCGAATGATCATGGCCGAACTAGACTATGATCGCGAAGCCCGCAATACAGAGAGGATGTACCGGGAATTCGCCCACGATAAGCGGGTGATTATACCTCAAATCTACTGGCAATATACTACTGGCCGAGTATTGACTGAAGACTACATTGAAGGGGTGAAGTTGAGCGATCTGGATGAAATAACGCGCCGCGGTTGGGATCGCACCAAGACTTCGCGGTTAGGAACCGAGGCATTTTTGACCCAGATAATATTCCATGGCTTTTTCCAGGCTGACCCTCATCCTGGGAATATCCTGGTGGTAGATGAAGACCATATAGCTTTTATTGACTTCGGCGAAGTGAGTTCTTTGAGCCGCAATACGCTGACCAATATAGGGGAGCTGATGTACAGTCTGGTTCGGAAAGATATTGATATGGCCATTGCCTGCTTGGAGGAGATGGGTATTATCGCCGAGCACCAGCCCTTGGACATTTTTCGCGAGGAATTCTCTGAGCTGGTTGAAACGGTAGCTGCGTCAAAGATCGGAAATGTCAGTATGGAGCGGGTCCGCAATGAGTTCATAGATTTGGCTTATCGACATCGTTTGAAGCTGCCGCCTTACCTTACTTCATTGATGAAAGCCCTCATAACGGTGGAAGGGGTGGGGAAAAGGCTGGATCCCAACTTCGATTTCATGGCGGTAGCGAGTCCAATGGCTCAACAGGTGATACGCGAGAGGATGAAACCCAAGAATTTCTACGGTTTTTTACGACGTAAATACTATCAGGACCTGCGGCCATTACGTAAGATACCGGTCAACCTGAACAATTTACTTTACAAGACAGAACAAAACCAGCTCAAACTAAATATGGAAGTATCTTTCAGCCCAGGGGCAAACCGCAGTATTCATAAATTGGCCGACCGTTTAAGTGCCAGCTTGATCATAGCCGGAGCATTAATCAGCTCAGCAATGATCATCCAGTCCGGGGAGGGTGATTGGTTAATCAGTCATGCTAATCTGGGTACTATCGGTTTCGGGGTGTCGCTGCTGGCCATGGTCCTTTTCATTATCTCTTTCTTCCGCGCTTAAGCTATGCGCAAAATAAAACGGATTAGCTGAGAATACTAACCCGCCTTATACTCCTTGATGCATATATTTTCATCTTCTACGAAGGCCAGTTCAGGAACTGCTTTGCGTTTATAATCACTTGGAGCCCGAGATATCTTGGTGCCGATGCGTAGTTGCTTGGGGCTGAGATTCAAGGCGAAAATCGTGGCGCTGTTGTCTCCGTAACAGCCGGCATGGGCTATACCTTCCAGCCTGCCCAGGACAATGATATCCCTGGCAGCAGTGATTTCCGAGCTTTCATGCACATTGCCCCAGATTATCATCGATCCTTCACTGTGCAACTTTTGGCCGCTCCGCAAGGTACGGTAAATGAAGAGATCTTCCCCGGCTGGTCTGGCAGTGCGGGTGGGACTGTGGACATTATGTAAGTACATGCCATAATCCAGGCACAAACGCTGCAGAGATACTACTTCCTCCCGGGTCAGGGTTTTCAGCCCTTCTCCCCGGAAAAGTACCGGCGAACCTTCGAACAACTGGCGATTACTTTCGAACCGCTTCTTTAACAATTCCTCGTATTCGGGGCCGCTGCCCTGGGAAAAAACGAATACAAGACTATTGTTTACTCCTTTTACATCAAGTTTTGCCAATTGAAACTACCTGCCTTTGATAGGGATGCTGATGTCCAAAGCAGTGCGCCTGCCTTCGGTAATCAGATGAACCTCAGGGACACCTTCTATGTCCATGTGTTTGGCTATAACAGCTATGATTTCCCTTTGCAGGGTCTCCATAAGCTGACTGTTGGCACCCAGGCGGTCGTGGGTGAGTACGACCCGCAAACGGTCATTTGCCCGATTGCGGCTGGTGTTTTTATCGGGCGAAAATATCTTTTTCAGCAGATTAATCACGTCAACGGCCTCCCTTTTCTAGTTCTTGAATCCGAGGTTGCGTTTCAGGCGACTCCAGAAGGTTTGCTCTTCCAGCTCCATGATATCAACCTCGTTACCGAGCAGGCGTTGCACGACATTATTGAATGCCCGAGCGGCCATGGAATTATCATTCAGGATGATCGGTTCTCCCCGGTTGGTGGAAATGACCACATTCTGATCTTCCGGGACCACGCCCAGCAAGTCAATGCACAGGTGTTCGATCAGGTCATCGATGCTCAACATGTCACCCTTGCGGACCATTTCTGGGCGGAGACGATTGACCAGCAGTTTGATATCCTCAAACTGAGCTGATTCAAGCATTCCTATGATGCGGTCTGCATCACGCACGGCTGAAACCTCGGGATTGGTTACCACTATGGCCTGGTCAGCAGCAGCGATGGAGTTGCGGAACCCCTGTTCTATTCCCGCCGGGCAATCTATAAAGATGAAATCGAAATCAGGTTTGAGTTCTTCTATCACGGTTTTGACCTGTTCAACGGTAATATCATCTTTATTCCGGGTCTGGGCCGCAGGCAGCATGTAGAGGGCGGGGAATCTCTTATCTTTTACCAGGGCCTGTTTCAAAGTGCATTCGCCTTCCACCACCTGGATGATATCGTAGATGACCCTGTTTTCCAGACCAAGGATCAGATCCAGTTTTTTAAGCCCTATGTCTAAATCGATAACCGCTACACTGTAGCCAAGTTTAGCCAAGCCCGTACTGAGATTGGCTACCGCGGTCGTTTTTCCTACCCCGCCTTTTCCAGAAGTAATAACTATAACTTGACTGTCAGGGTTCTTCTTCACCATTAAACGGTCCTCCTCCAAATCGCTCCCCTAAAGCAGCTGATAAATAGTGCTTCATTCAAAATCCCAGCTACTAAGTATATACAGACACCAACCTAATTGTAAAACAAATTTAAGCGGGAATAAACTGATATTTGTATCTTGTGAAACTACATCATTTAGCTGGCGATGGAAAGAGAAACCGCACTTTAACAGACTCACGCTTAATTTTGTTGACCCGTGACAGGCAAAGACTATAATAATATTGAGTTTGACGCGTATTATGGTTGAGTTGAGTTGCTGCTCCGGTAAACCTACTGGAGGAGCGGGCTGTTGGTTTAAAGAATGAGAGGCATCAGATTATGGGTTCGATAGTCAAAAGCGGTGTGGTAGCAATTGGGGCACTTGTTTTCGGATTGTTCTTTTTCATCGGGGTTACCCTCACTCAGACCACCACCAGAGCAGCTGATTTCTTTACCGGCATCAGCAATTGGGAATACCAGGTCCAAGATCAGTCGGTGGCTTATTACAGTGATGGCACGGAAATGGCTAAAATTGGCTATCAGCGTGAGTACAGCCAGGATTTCCCTGAATTCTTGAAAGAAGCCGTGGTGGCGGTGGAGGATCGGCGCTTCTATGAGCATAACGGCTATGATGCCAGGAGCATCGGGAGGGCTATATATAACGATTTGCGTTCCGGTTCCAAGGCCGAGGGCGGCAGTACCATCACCCAGCAACTGGCCAGAACCCTTTTCCTGACCCAGGAAAAGAGTTTTATCCGCAAGATAAAGGAGCTTTTCATTGCGGTTTCTATTGAGAACAAATATACCAAAGAAGCCATCCTCGATATGTATTTGAATGAGATATATACCGGGAGGGGGTGCTCGGGGATGGCCTGTGCAGCCCAAAGTTATTTCGGCAAAGACGTCACTCAGCTGAATAAAGCGGAAATGACTATGCTGGCCGGGATAATCCAGGCCCCTGAATATTATTCCCCCGACCGCAATATGGAAGGCCTTAAGGAGAGGCAGCGAGTGGTAGTGGGGGTGCTGGTGGATCAGGGTGTCATCAAGCCGCCAGAAGGAGATGCTATTCTCAAACAGAAACTCGCTATCATTCCACCGCGAGCAACAGTAAATCCACACCCCTATTACCTGGGCTATCTGACCAGCGTTCTGGAAGACAAGATCGGAGCCCAAAAACTGTACGGCGGAGGTTTGAAGATATACACCACCATCGATCCCAGGATGCAGCAAGCGGCTGAATCGTCGGTGAGCAGCAATGCCCGTTCTTTTGCCAGCCGGGGAATAACTGCCAAGGACATAGCCCTGGTTTCGATCGATCCGTCAACCGGGGCCATAAAGGCTATGGTAGGCGGAACTGATTGGAGCAAGAACCAAATCAACATGGCGATTCACCCCCGCCAGCCAGGTTCTGCCATCAAGCCGCTCTACTATGCGGCGGCTATCAATGAGGGGAAAATTGAGGCCAATACCAAGTTGAACAACGCACCAAGGGATTTTAATGGCTACAGACCAGACAATTATGCCCAGAGCCCTGAGGAGGTAACCGTGACTGAAGCCCTGGTCCACTCGTACAATGTGGCTTCGGTGGAAGTATTGAACCAACTGGGTGTCAGCACTGCCGTCCAGTACCTTGAAAAGTTCGGCATAACCTCGGTGGAAAATGAAGACCGCAACCTGGCCCTGGCTCTGGGAGGCATGACCAGAGGAATATCTCCTCTGCAGATGGCGTCTGCATATGGTGTATTTCCGGC
>JAAZOA010000346.1 GCA_012798055.1 Syntrophomonadaceae bacterium
GGACCTGGTTCATTACGGCGAGTTTGTGATGAATTCCCACATCCTGGATGCAGCCCTGGCCAAGAGAAAGGACGAACTCAAAGACGTTACAATCAGAACCGTGACCTGTCCTTTCCCGCCCCAAACGGTGTTGGCTGACCCGGAAAGAAAGCATTTCATCTATAACGACTGGCACTTCAGCGGAGCCAGCCGCAAGCTGCAGGATAAAAACCTGTGCAACTATATCTCCCTGACCTACCATGAAGGGCCCAGCTTCTATGAGCGGGGCTATGTGCCGGTGGACGTAGCCCTGATCAAAGTGACTCCTCCCGACAAGCATGGTTTCTGCAACCTGGGCACTACCAACTCCATAACCCATGCCGTAACCGATGCCTCCAAGATCGTCGTCGCCGAGGTCAATGAATCGGTGCCCCGGTGCCTGGGTGGTCTGAGGGAGTGCCTGCATGTTTCGGAAATCGACTATTTCGTAGAAGGTGACCACAAGCCCTTGATCAACCTGCCGGAACTACCCATCACCGACACCGATAAGGCTATCGCATCAATAGTCCTGGAACAAATCCATGACGGGGCCTGCATACAGCTGGGAATTGGTGCCATGCCCAACGCGGTAGGGGCCATGATCGCCCAGTCAGACCTGAAGGACCTGGGAGTCCATACCGAGATGCTGGTGGACTCTTTTGTGGACATGTACGATGCGGGCCGCATCACCGGCTTGCGCAAGCAGCTGGACAAAGGCAAGATGGTCTACACCTTTGCCATGGGCACCAAGAAGCTGTATGATTTCTTGGATATGAATCCCTTCTGTGCCAGCTTCCCGGTGAGCTATACCAATGACCCGGCGGTGATCCGCCAGCAAGACAATATGGTCTGCATTAACAACGCGGTGGAAATCGACCTGTTCAGCCAGGTGGTCTCCGAATCCTCCGGCATACGCCATATCTCCGGCACCGGCGGACAGCTGGACTTCATCTTCGGATCTTATGGTTCCAAAGGCGGTAAATGTCTGGTCTGCCTGACCTCGACCTATAAGGACAAGGATGGCAACCTGAAATCCAGAATTGTGCCCTATCTGACCCCAGGCGGGGTAGTCACTGTGCCCCGTTCCATGAACTTCTATGTGGTAACCGAATACGGCATCGCCAACATGAAGGCCAGGAGCACCTATGAGCGGGCTGAAGCCCTGATCAACCTGGCCCATCCCGATCTGCGGGACGAGCTCATTGCCGAAGCCGAGAAGATGAAAATCTGGGTCAAGAGCAACAAGATAGTCTGATTGCTCTGATAAATTCGGGTAAAAGTTTTAATCAATATTTAATGAAAAGGAGATAAATATCATGGCATTTGAATTGAACGAAGTTGTAATGGTCAGCGCCTGCCGCACTCCCATTGGGGATTACGGCGGATCACTGCAGTCCCTGCGGGCTAATGATTTGAGCAAAATTACGGCCATCGAAGCCGTCAACCGAGCTGGTATCGACATGAAACAGGTCGATGAAATAGTCCTGGGCATGTGTCTGCATCATGGCAATGGCTCCCTGCCAGCCCGGATCATCTCCCAGCAGATCGGCATGTCGCCGGAATCCAGCGCCAGTATGGTCAACCAGAACTGCGCTTCCGGCATGCGGGCCCTGGAAATGGCGGCTATGAAGCTGCAGCTTGGTAAAAATGACATCGCCCTGGTAGTAGGAACTGAAAGCATGAGCAATATCCCCTATCTGCTGCAGAACATGCGCTGGGGAGCCCGCATGGGTGACTCCAAGGCCCAGGACGCCATGCTGTCCGACGGCTTGGTCTGCCAGCTGGCCGGGGGCCATATGGGCAATACCGCCGAGAACATCGCCAAAAAATACGGCATCACCCGGGAAGAATGCGATGCCCTGGCCCTCTTGAGCCATCAGCGGGCTGTCCGGGCTATCGATGAAGGCCGCTTCAAGAGGGAGATCATTCCGGTAATGGTCAAGAAAGGCAAAAAGGAATTCCTGTTCGAAAACGACGAGCATCCCATCCGGGGGGCAAGCCTGGAATCTATGGCCAGACTGGGTGCGGCATTCCAGAAAGACGGGGTAGTCACTGCAGCCAATGCCTCGGGTATCAATGACGCTTCTGCGGCCGCAGTCCTGATGACCAAGAAAAAAGCTGCCGAATTGGGGATCAAACCCTTGATGAAACTGATCAATGTCTGCTCCGAAGGCGTAGATGCCAAGGTGATGGGCCTGGGCCCGGCAGTAGCCATTCCCAAGTGCTTGAAAGAGGCGGGCATGAAGTATTCCGACATAGAATACTGGGAGATCAACGAAGCCTTTGCCGCTCAGGTAATCGGGGTGGGCAAGATGATCAAGGAAGTTGCCGATATCGATTTGAATATCGGTACCTTCGAACAGGATGGCAACATCAACAACAACGGCTCCGGTATCGGTCTGGGACACCCGGTGGGCTGCACGGCGCTGCGCATTATCGTCAGCTTGTATTATGAGCTGGAGAGACTCGGGAAAACCGTGGGCGGTGCTTCCCTGTGCGTGGGCGGCGGACCGGCAATGGCCTCCCTGTGGACCAGAGAGATATAACACCTCCTCTTAATTTTATTTTTTAGGGTGATGGTTATTTGCACAACCATCACCCGCCTCTTTCGAATTTACGCGCTCCAAACGATATTAGATCAGGAAACGGAGGGATTCAATAAATGGCATCCAATTTTGCAATCAATAATATCAGAGATTATGAGTTCATCATTGGTGAATGGCTGCCGACTGAAGGTGTTTTCAGTTATCCCCAGTTCGCGGATTACTATTCCCGGGACGACATCAAAGCTGTGCTGCAGCCCATCCTCAAGATGTGTAAAGAAGTAATCGAACCCACCAATAACGAAAACGAAACCAACCCAGTAGTTTTCAAAGACGGCAAAGTGACTCTGCCGCCCAGCTACGGCCCGCTTTTCAAGAAACTGCAGAGCGAGGGCTGGGGCACCAGCAATATCGATAATTCCGAAGGTGCTATGGTTTTACCGGAAATGCTCCATGCTGCGGTATGGGAACTGATCTGTGCCGCCAACCCCACTTTCATGCCCTATGTGCTGCTGACCAGCGGCGCAGCGGATCTGATCCAGAGCTTCGGCGATGACAAGCTGAAAGCCATGTTCCTGCCCAAGATGATGGACGGAACCTGGGCGGGGACCATGTGCCTGACTGAACCCAGCGCCGGTTCTGACGTGGGTGACATCCTCTCCAAGGCTTATCCAACCGACCACCCCCGTATCTTTAACATCAAGGGCAATAAGATCTTCATAACCGGTGGTGATAA
>JAAZOA010000347.1 GCA_012798055.1 Syntrophomonadaceae bacterium
AGGAGTAACGATATCGTTCTTTTCATCCCCCGGGTCCCTCCTTTCAAAATCTCGTGTACTATCTATCCTGGCAGAAACAGGCTTATATAGTTTAATACGTTAAGAGCCATGGAAATTGGGGGGTCATTCAGGATATATGGTCAAGAAACTGCTAAATTGATAGCCTGGGATGGTCTATTAATCTATGGTAATCATCACTGATTTCACGACATTGGCAATGCAGTAATAGCCAACTGTGCGTACGTTTACTTCTATGGTGAGAACAAGCCCTCCGGCGGGAGCATCGGCATCGATATTGACGTCGGGCAAGGTGAAGGTGGCCTTGCCGGTTTTGTCACTGCCGTCCTGGATGAACCAGATGGAGCGGCCATCATTATAGGTATTGGGACCCATTATCCATCCCCCAGGGGCAATGGTCGGAGCCCCTACGAACCTGCCATTGGCGAGGGTAAATTCGACACTGCTTTCCTTGGGAAAGGCAGTATAAGGCTCGATCTGGATTTGGGCCACCCTTACTCCGCCCTGCCCCTTTACATAAGCTCGGGTCGGCACATCTCGGAGAAAAACCTTGTATTGACTGGTGAAGATAGTCTCAGGAAAACTAATCTTGACAGTTTTATCTCCATCCCAGTTGGCGGTAGCACCGAATGCCTGGGCCACCGGGGCGATGGGCAGGCAGATTCTTTCATTGGAGACTTCGGGCGCCACCTCCATAATGATTTCCTTCCCGTTGACAACCAGGTTCGGGCTGCCGATTTTTATCACCAACTGTGTATCACCCTTCATCAGGGTAGCCGTCTGGTTCACCCCGTCCCAGAAGATCCCTGAGTCATCGATATCCAATGCATAGGCCACATAACGGATGGGTAAAAAGGTGCGGTTGTCTTTGACATAAGGAGCCACATCCTTGGTGATCGCCGTCCCATTTATGTCTGCAACCGGTCCACCAATAATGAAGGTACTGGGCAGCGAAGCCGCCAGGACCGGTGCAGCCGGCAACCACATCCCCAAAAGAAAAGCAAAAAGAAACCATTTCTTCATCAATAATCCTCCTCTTGAGCGGTCTGTGGCGTCATGGGCGCGTTATCAGCGTCCTGAATAGATACCTTATTGTCTTAATTTTATTCAACCCGCCAAATCCTGTAAAACAAATCTTTCGGTCTGCTTCCCAGCTCTCATGTTTTCCTGTCCCCCTAGCCTCTGCCTAATTCCGGGGAGGGGCTAGTCATTATTTGACCGATGAATCACATCTGATAGCCTGCAATATCAGAATATCCGCAATCTCATGGCCGGCAGGGGCGTATCCCCGAAACCAAGCTGCTCATACAACGGTTTGCCCTCCGGTGTAGCCAGAAGGTCGATGGCAGATACCCCCATATTCCTGGCTTCTTCTATAGTACGCCTGACCACTTGGATGGACAAGCCTCGGCGGCGGTATTCGGGATAAGTGTAAACGTTGAGCAAGGTCCCGCTCTTACCGGAGGGCAGATAACGGTGGGCCGGTTGTTCCGCGACCGTCAGCAGGGCGATTGAAGCCACCTGACAGTCGGTCTCTGCTAAAACGGCTAAAGCGTTCCGGTTCAAATGTCTGGAGAGATAGTCAGCGAACTGGGCGCTGAGGGTGGCCTCATCATCCTCCCTCAAGGTTGCCATGTGCCGCAAGAAATCCAGGCGCAGCTTGACCAAAGTGTCCATGTCCTCCAGGGTCGCCCTACGGATATTTATCACTCTACCTCATCATTCCCTTCCGCTTATTTGACTGCATTCCAACCAACTGTGATCGGCCAGACCATGTAGCTTGGCCTTGGTGCCTGCATTTCAGGGCAGATTGATCTGGCGGTGAGGTCCTGGGATTTGCCCTTTTCAAATTCCACAGCACACCGAGTTCGGCCGGGCTATGGTTGGTTCGCAACTCATGGTAGTAATAATATTCCCTGTCTTAATTTTAAACCACCTGCAGGACGACTGATATGATTTCAGTGAACCCTGGCGCAGCATAAATGCGTTATGGAGTAATAACATCGGAAAGTTACTTTTTCTGCTGATTTATGTAAACATATATATCAGAAGTGTGTGGATGTTACACTGGCAAAAGAATCATTTTTGACCTGCAGCCCCTTTTCTTCTTTACATTTCCATGAAGGATTTGTGCGAGTGGAGTGGAACCCTACCGGGGGCGATCTGAGGAACATATCCGGTCTGAAGAGGATGATGGTATGGATCAGGGCTACTTAACCATTAAAGAATATGCCAAACTTACTGGTCTATCTGAAAGTACAGTCCGCCGGAGAATAAAAATGGGACGGATTTCTGCAGTGCAGGCGGAGGGAACGCGCGGACCGCAATATCTGATAAAGGGCGAGGAACTGAATCGGACGGCAGCCACCGCCGATTTGGTCAGAGCGGACAGGTCCTTGTCGCTGGACCAGTTGGCTGTTGTTATGTTTAATGCCCTAAGGTCATCCCTTGCCGAATATGATCTGGCCTTAATCGACAAACTGGACAATCAAGCGGCAACTATCGAGGCCATATTAGCAGCAAACAACCAGGCATTAATCGATAAGCTGGTTAACCAGGCAAACGAGATCAAACAGTTGCAGGAAAAGTTGGGCGATCCCCAGCGGGAACAGATGATGCTGGAAAAAATAGACAAGCAGGCCCTTGAGATTCAAGCCCTGCACAATAGATTGAACAATCAAGGCTTGATCGATGAGATCAACAGACAGGCAGGGGAGATCAGAAATCTGCATGTTGAGTTATATAGGATTAGGAAATTACTGGATGGCGAGGTGCAAAAACAGGAGAACAGCAGCTGGTGGAGCAAATTCAAAAAGTAGGGTAGCAGCCATTGCCGACCGTTATCCACAAGTCAGTCCTGCCCTGGATGGAACCATTGTCAAAGATTGGGCGGGAATAGAAACATCAGTATATTCGACTTCTTTCTGGGCAGCTAAGATTCAGGATTATCGCATAGATGAGGCCGGTGGAGGTTTTGTCAGAGTATGACATTGGTTGCCCGGCAGACGCCGGGCAGCTTCAGGACATCCCTTCCACCTGGCCTAGACCGGCTTTTTTTCCCGGCTGATCAAGGTCGGGGTAAAGGTAAACTCTTCACTGATGTCAGGTATCTGGTCCAGCGACGCCCGGTACAAGTCAATGCGGGTATATAAATCCTTTTTAAAACGCTGTGCCTTCAACCTCAGCAATTCCAACTCCTGATTCCGGCGGCGCAGTTCCTCATCGGCTTCCTGGATAAGGATCTCCGCCCTGGCCCGGGCTTCGGCTTCGGTCCGCTGCGCGCTGATCTGGGCCAGGATCATGACCTCGGCGATCTGCCTTTCCTTTTCCTGGTACTCCTTGAGCTTCTTCTGCAGCTCAGTTAAATCGGCTTGTGCCCTCTGCAGTTCTACCCGGGCCCTGGCCACTTCCGCTTTTAAAGCCTCGATTTGGGCCCTCTGCTCCCCGTCGGGGCCGGGATTGGCGCTAACCACCCCCCTGCCCTGATAATTCCGGCCTGGCAACTGAACCTCCATGCTGCACCCCCTTTATGAATTGCCCTTCCTTGCGTTTTCCCTTCTTCCCCGGGCTGTAGCCGCCCAAGGGACAAAAAAAACACCTGCCGGCGCTGGGATGCACAGCAGGTCATTTTCCATAATGCTCAGCTACTGGCAACCCGGCTGCCTTAACCTCTCGGTCTTAGACCCGTGGCTTTGCGTCCCCGTCTTTCGGCGGGTTTGCCTTTATCATGCTCATACTTTTATTCATTCAGATAATACTACGTTAATCCAGTCCTTCAGAACGGGGTCGGATACTCTATGCTCACTGCTCTATCAATTAATACGGACAAAATCCTCAAAATGTAGAGGCAGGTAATGAAATATTTGGCGAATATGCACATTAAGAGTTATCATACTCCCATCATATTTGCGGCCTGGATAATGGATGCTGTATGATTTCTGAAAGACGGGCAACAGGGGGAAGCTATGGACAAAGCCAGGATACTCATCGTGGACGATGAAGCCCTGATCAGGGAACTGATCAAAGAATATATGGGCCTGGAGGACTTTGCGGTGGAAGAAGCCGCTAATGGCCGGGAGGGACTGGACCTGTTCCTGCAAAATCCCTATGACCTCATCATCCTGGATGCCATGATGCCGGTCATGGACGGCTGGACGCTGTGCCGGGAGATCCGCAAGACCTCCCGGGTGCCCATAATCATGCTCACCGCCCGGGGGGAAGAATATGACAAGCTGCTGGGCTTCGAGTTAGGGGTGGACGACTACCTCACCAAACCCTTCAGCCCCAAGGAGTTGCTGGCCCGCAGCAAGGCTATCCTGCGCCGTGCGACCAGCTATGAGCCGCACCGGCAGGCTATTTTCCAGGGGCTGAAGCTGGATTTCGACGCGCACCGGGTGGAGGTGGACGGTGAAGCGGTCGCCCTCACCCCCAAGGAATACGACCTCATCAGTTTCCTGGCCCGCAACCCCAACCGGGTCTTCTCCCGGGAACAGCTCCTGGATTCAGTGTGGGGATATGAATATACCGGTGATACCCGGACAGTCGATACCCATATCAAAATGCTGCGGGAGCGATTGGGCGGGTACCGAAAATATATAGTCACGGTATGGGGTACCGGCTACAAATTCGATACTGGGGGCAAATAGATGAAGAGTATCCGCGCCAAATTATGGGTCGGGATGATGAGCCTGGTGGTGGTGGTCCTGGTCCTGCTGTGGCTTTTCCAGGTCATCTTCCTGGACAGGTTCTATACCCAGATGAAGGTCCGGGATATAGAGACCCGGGCGGTAAGCATCACCAGTCTGCTGCAGACCGACCCAACCGAATTTGCCGACCAGATGGAAGCCCTGGCCTATGATAATAACCTGAGTATAGAATTGGTTGACCTGGAGGGAAAGACTATCTACCAGACCGGCTCCTCTGTTACCAATTGGCGGATGATGCAGATGCGCAGCCTGCGCAGCCAGGTATATACGTCCGCCTTGACCGGCACAGCAAGCAGGCTCACCTTCAGTCACCCCCGCTTTGGCAGTGATTATATGCTGATCGGCATGCCGGTCACCAACCAGGGCCAAACCACGGGGGTACTGGTGTTAGGCCTTCCCCTGGCACCGGTGCAGGAAACCGTGGCCATCCTGGAGCGGCAGCTCATCTACATCTCCCTGATCCTCCTGGGGGCCACGCTGTTGATTTCCTTCCTGCTGGCCCGCAACTTTACCGGTCCCCTGCTGGATATAAACCAGACCGCCAAGAAGCTGGCCAGCGGCGATTTTTCCGCCCGGACCTCCGCTGCCCAAAAAGATGAGATCGGCCAGCTGGCCCGGACCATCAATCACCTGGGTGAACAACTGGCCCAGATAGATGCCTTGCGCAGGGAACTGATCGCCAATGTATCACATGAACTGAGGACCCCATTGAGCCTGATCCAGGGTTATGCCGAGACCCTGCGGGATGTGACCGGTGCTTCCCCGGAAAAGCGGGACCTGCAGCTGGGGATCATCATCGATGAGACCCAACGCCTCAACCACATGGTAAACGACATCCTCAATCTCTCCCAGCTGCAATCCGGACAACTGCAGCTCAAGCAGGACTGCTTCCCGGTAAAAGACCTGCTGGAGCGGGCCGCCCGGAGATTCGAGCTGCTGGGCCAAAAATCCGGGGTGGCTCTGGAACTCCAGGCAGACGGCGCCCTGCTGGCCATGGCCGACGAAGCCCGGATCGA
>JAAZOA010000348.1 GCA_012798055.1 Syntrophomonadaceae bacterium
CATTCAACCGACATCCGATTTAAGTGGAAGGAGCTATAAATATGGAGGAACTGACCAAACAGGTTAAAAACGAAATGCTGAGAACCGCGCTTTGGCTGGCAATAAGCCTGGGATTAGCAATCGGGACCTATTATATCTTTTGGCGTTAAGTGGACACAGGCGCCTTCTTGGAGATGAGGAGCGGAGCATCCGCTCTCTTTTTTTCCCCAATATTCTTCCACCATCGGCCGATTCTATTGAATCTATAAGCTCTTCAGCTATATCGATTTGACAATATCCTGGAAACTAGTATATAATTCTAGACAAGGATACCCGCTAGGGGTATAGGGGGTGCTTTTTTCCCGTGCAATCGGATGCCAGACAGAAAATCATAGCCAGGCTCAAAAGAATCGAAGGACAGGTCCGCGGGGTACAACGCATGATCGAGGAAGGAGCCGACTGCGGTGAGATACTCAACCAAATTGCCGCGGTTAGGTCTGCCACGCACCATGTCGGCATCTTGATGTTTGAAAACCATGCCCAGGACTGCATAGCCAAAGCGATGCAGCTGGGCGAAACCGAGCATGATATCGATGAGTTGATTAAAGTCATGGGAAGATTCATCAAATAATACGAAGTCTTAGTAAAAGGGGGAATAACCGTGAGCAAAGTGAAAGACATCACCAAAGAAAATTTCGACAAGGAGGTCAGCCAATCTCCTAAACCGGTGCTGATAGACTTCTGGGCACCTTGGTGCGGACCTTGTAAGATGCTGGGGCCCATAGTTGACGTACTGGCTGAGGAATATGCAGGAAAGTTAAATGTGGGCAAATTGAATGTGGACGAAAACCAGGCGCTGGCGGCTCAGTTCGGGGTGCGGGGCATTCCCACCTTGATATTCTTCAAAGGCGGCCAGGAGGTCAAGCGGGTGGTAGGTGCTCAGCCAAAAAGCCAACTGCAGAAGACCATCGAGGAGGTCATCGGCTTAGCATAAGCCAGGTCATCCAGTCCAGTTTGGATCAGAGCCATGAGAATAATGACCAGGGACTACAGTCGAAGTAGCCTGGTCATTTTTTGTTCTTGGGAGGAAGGGATTGTAAAAAGTGGCGGATGGTCTGCTCATAACCGTTGGGGCCAGGGCGATAAAGGGTCAGCGGGCCGGCCCCTTCAGGCAGGTAATCCTGGGATACATACCCGCCATAGTCGTGGGGGTATTTGTAACCCCGGCCCTTGCCCAGGCGAGGCCCGGCCTGGGAGTGGGACGTGTCCCCCAGGTGAGCGGGTACCGAAATACGGTTGCTGGTCCGGACTGCAGCTAAAGCGGCATCGATAGCGGTCTTGCTGGAGTTGCTCTTGGGAGCAGTACATAGGTAGATCACCGCCTCCGCCAGGGGGATGCGGGCTTCCGGCATCCCCACATAATCAAGAGCAGTTGCTGCTGCTATGGCCATAGACAGTGCTTGGGGATCGGCCAGGCCAATATCCTCAGCCGCATGCACGATCATGCGGCGCGCGATATATTTGGGATCCTCGCCTCCCTCTAACATAACGGCCATCCAGTATAGGGCGGCATCCGGGTCTGATCCGCGGATGCTTTTAATGAAAGCAGATATCGTATCATAATGATAGTCTCCGCTGCGGTCGTATTTTAGGATTAGCTTGCCGGTCACCTTTTCCATCAGGTCCCGGTTCACCAGTAAAGGATTTCCCGCCGAACTATAAGAATTGCGGATCGCTTCCAGGATATTGAGGGCCATGCGGGCATCCCCCTGGGCCGCCTGGACCAAAAGGGCCATAGCCTCATCAGTCAGGCTGATCATTTGCCCTCCCAAACCGCGCTCC
>JAAZOA010000349.1 GCA_012798055.1 Syntrophomonadaceae bacterium
ACCCGGGCGCCCTGTACCAGGTTGCGGTGAATCCCAAAACACAGGCAGATTCAGCTAAGATTTCTTCCACGCTGACTCGCCTGGCCGAAGAAGATCCGACCCTTTCCTGGCACATGGAACAAGCTACCAGCCAGACCATCCTGCAGGGTATGGGCGACCAGCACATCGATGTGGTCATCCGCCGCGCTGAAACAAAATTCCAGACCGCTATGACCACCGAAGAGCCTCGTGTGCCATACCGCGAAGCGATCACCAAGAAAGGCCAGGCAATGTACCGCCACAAGAAACAGACCGGCGGTTCAGGCCAGTTTGGTGAAGTCCACCTGCGCATAGAGCCGCTTGAGGAAACAGATTTCGAATTCGTCAACGACGTGTTCGGCGGTGCAATCTCGAACAGCTACATGCCTGCTATTGAAAAAGGCATCCGCAATGTGATGAAGGAAGGCATTCTAGCGGGCTTCCCGATCTCCAATGTCAAAATCGCCGTGTTCGACGGCAAAGAGCACCCGGTTGACTCGAAACCAATCGCGTTCGAAATTGCCGGCCGCGAAGCCTTCAAACTGGCATTCCATGACGCCGGCCCGGTGCTCTTCGAGCCGATTATGCTGGTTCAAGTGAACGTGCCTGAGGCAAATATGGGCGATATCATGGGGGATATGAACACCCGCCGAGCGCGCATTCAGGGTATGAACACCGAACGCGGGGTTTCCATTGTCACCGCTCACGTTCCTCTGGCAGAGATGCTGCGCTATACCACCCAACTGCGCTCAATGACCGGTGGGCGCGGATACTTCTCCATGCAGTTTGACCATTACGAAGTACTGCCTTCTCACCTGGCGCATGAAGTCATCGCCGCTCGCCAGAAAGATAAGAAGGAAGAATAATCAATTTCGATGCTGGATAAGAATCCCCTCTGGTCAACCAGAGGGGATTCTTTGATCTATGCTATTATTTGATGAACTTTACGAACCACAGCTGTGTAATTCGCCGAAAGATTCTTAACAAAGAAGGTTCTACGCCAGGCGAATTACTAAAGCAAAACGCCTGGCACAGCCGGTCTATTGATTTAAGTACTTTTGGCGTTTTGCTTAACCTCCAAATAGGGCTGCACTCATGATTAATCAGGGGAACAAATCCTTACAGCAGAACCTGCGATGGCTGTTACTACCGGTTCTGTTCGCTTTTATCCTGTTGCTCACAATATTAATCCACTCCGCCCTTCAACAAAACATGCCTGGCGCGGATTTTTACATTTTCTGGAACGCTGGAAAGTCATTCTTCATCGACAGAATCAACCCATACAGTCTGGAAGTTATCACTCAGAACCAGCTCGGTATACTTCACCGTCTGGCTGGATCAGGAAAACTCAACCTCGCTTTTGCATATCCCTTCTACAGTTTATTCGGTATACTGCCAAATATCTTTCTATCGTTCGATTGGGCTTTATCACTGTCGTATGCAGCTAATCTGGTCTGGCTGATCTGCCTGTTATTCTGGATCTTCCCCGAACAGAAAAAGCTTACTTCAATATCCGTCTTTCTACTCTTCCCGATTGTTTTTGGCCTGGTTATGGGAAATTTCGCCATCCCAATCACCCTGGCTCTGCTGTTCTTTTATGGCCTGATCATCCAAAAGGGGTACAGGTCCACACCCATCCAGGCAGTTTCGGGTGTCTTGCTTGCCTGGGCGACTCTGAAACCTCAGTTTGTCTGGCTGCTGTTGATCTTTGCGCTCATGTATGCCTGGAAAAACAAGCTGCGCCCGTTCCTGATCGCCTTTTTCAGCGGGCTGGCTTTTCTCATCGCCCTATCCTTTGCACTGCTCCCAGACTGGCTGACCGGCTGGCTGCACATCATGAAAGCCTATGCCGTTTACCAGCAGGTGAACCCGGCGGTTTTCGATCTGATACAGGCAGTTGCGCCGCAGCCAATTGTTCAGGGCCTGGGAATAATCATATTAGCGCTTCTGGCAGTTGTTTCGATCCTCCTGCTCGTCCGCTGGTGGAAGGGGAAAGAAACCTGGCTCCTGGTTGCAGCTTGGCTAGGGATGACGACTTTCTTATTCCACCCGCACGGCATGTCATACGAGCAAATTCCCTCGCTGATCCCTATGATCTTATGGATGGCGATGCCGGGAACCTCAAAGTCCAGGACTGCTACCGCCTTCTGGGTGATAACGATCCTGCTATCCTGGCTGCCATTATTTTTGCGTGGCAATAACCCTGCCATCGAAAAAGCGCCAGTTTTGTTGATTGCCGTCTGGATCACCTGGCTTGCCAGGCAAAACACAGGGGATGATGCGCAAGTTTCGCCAGTGTTTACGGTATAATACCCCGGTAACTTTTCGAACTAGGGCTAGACACTGGATGGATTTAAAAGAATTAACGCTTGCCATGAACCGCTTTGTTGCGGCAAAAGGTTGGTACGCCAGCGATAGTCTCCGCCCGCAAACGCCGCGGAATATCGCCATCTCGCTTACCCTGGAGTCAGCCGAA
>JAAZOA010000350.1 GCA_012798055.1 Syntrophomonadaceae bacterium
GAAATAAATATACTCCAGGCTACCCTGGAAGCCATGTGCGTGGCGGTGCACGAACTGATCCCGCAGCCCGACTATCTGCTGGTCGATGCAGTGAAAATACCGGGTCTGTCAATTTGCCAGCGTCCCATCATCAAGGGGGACACCCTGAGCCTATCCATTGCTTGTGCTTCCATTTTAGCCAAAGTGGAGCGGGATCAAATGATGCAAAACTACGATGCAATTTATACTGGCTATGGTTTCGCCACTCACAAGGGCTACGGGACCAGGGAACATCACAACGCTCTGCGCCACCTGGGGCCCTGTCCTATTCACAGGGGCAGTTTTGCGCCGGTGCGATCGATGTTGAGGAATGCTGGATGTGTGGAACCCAGCCTGTTTGACTGACACCGAGTACATAAATAAATATCATGCTAGAGGCGGAAATCCTTGCCGCTAATGAAGGGCGGCACAAATTAGCGGAGAGGCATAGATTCATCTTTATACATGCCGGAGGAAGCAGGATGCGAAAAGCCCTGGGTAAATGGGGAGAGGACATAGCTGCCGATTATCTGCGGCAGCGGGGATACCGAATAATTACCCGCAATTTCCGAACTCGTGCCGGTGAAATCGACATCGTCTGCAGACGGGGCCGGTTGCTGGTGTTTGTGGAGGTCAAAACCCGGAACGGTACTGCCTATGGGTCTCCCGAAGAATCCATTACGCTTGCGAAACAAAGGCAAATCCGCCAGTTAGCCCTGGCTTATCTAGAAAACAATAAGCCGAACTTTGGGGAGGTAAGGTTTGATGTGATCGGGATCCTGATCAGTGACGGCCGACCCCAAATCAACCACTTGGAGGCTGCATTTTGATCAATTTTGGACTCGGGCAAGCCTGAATAATGAATTCCGGGCTTTTTTTGGTAGTATTTAATGGTCACATAATAGACATGCGGAGGGATACAAATTGTTGATTTACAGCAAGGAGATCAGGGAGCAGATCAAGGCCAGGATAAAACTAGCAGCCTTGCAGGTTCCAATGGCCATGACCATAATCCAGGTGGGGGATGAAGGCCCGTCCACCGCCTACATTAATGGGGTTAAAAACTTTGCCCGCGATGTTTCAGTAGTTATCGATATTCTGCATCTGCCCGCCGACATCGGTTTGGACGAACTCCTCTATCATATTGAAGCGCTGAACCTGGACCCCAGGATAACCGGCATCATGATTCAAAAACCCCTTCCGGCTCATATCAACGATAACCTGATAGTTCATGCCATGGATTACCGCAAAGAGGTGGAGGGGATACACCCCTTCAATATGGGCAAACTCCTCACCAAAGAACCTGGCGTGAGGCCCGCAACCCCCAAAGCGGTCATCCGGATGCTCAAGGATCATAATATCAATATCGATGGGGAAAATGTGACCATCGTAGGCCGCAGCAGTATACTTGGGGGACCTCTGGCCGTTATGATGATTGCCGAGAATGCCACCGTCACTACGTGCCATACCCATACCAGAGACTTGGCCCAGGAAACAAAACGGGCCGATATACTGGTGGCAGCGCTGGGAAAAATGAATTTCATAACCGCGGACATGGTCAAAGAGGGTGGAGTCATAATCGATGCTGGTATCAATTTCGATGCAGAGGGCAAGATACATGGTGATGTTCACCCTGATGCCAAAGCTAAAGCCCGGTTTGCCAGCGCAGTACCGGGTGGAGTAGGTGGGATTACGGTGGCAGAGCTTTTCGACAATCTGAGGATGCTGGCCGAGGAAAGCGCCAACAGCGACTGATGCCCTTAATAGCCAGGGGGAACTGACTTGAGATAGGTAAAAAAATAGGTGTTGCAGTTGTGGTGTAATTAGGTAGATAATATAAAACACGTGTGGAGACTGGAGCCTTTTTAAAAAATCGCCTTCACACGATTGGATCATCAGAATTGAATAATGCACCGGGGAGCTGAGTTAGTCGGCTGAGAAAGATTTCGGATCTGACCCGTATACCTGATCTGGGTAATGCCAGCGTAGGAATTGCTTTTAGCTTTGTGTTAGGCCTTTCTGCCCTTTCAGGTTGGAAGGGCTTTTTTATTGGCAGCGCTCTGGCGCAGTTATTCCTGGAATATCGTAAAAAAGGACTGGTAGGGATGAAAATAAGCAAAGCATTGACTATTGCGGGATCTGATTCGGGGGGCGGAGCCGGCATACAGGCCGATCTCAAGACTTTCGCTGCTTTGGGGGTGTATGGCAGCAGCGTGATCACAGCCATTACCGCCCAGAATACCCTGGGGGTGACCCATTCAGCCGGGATTAACGAGGAAATGGTGGCTCGGCAGCTGGACGCTGTGTTAGCGGACATTGGGGCTGATGCTGCCAAGACCGGCATGCTTTTTGACGAAAAAGTGGTGGAAGCGGTCGTCGATCGCCTGGCCCATTACCGGTTGCCTTGCCTGGTAGTCGATCCGGTTATGATGGCCACCAGCCAAGCACCGCTTCTCACTCAGCGGGGGCAAGAGCTGCTGCGGGAAAGACTCATACCCCTGGCGTCTTTTATCACCCCCAATTGTGCTGAAGCCAGTGCTTTATGCGGGTTCAAGATCGAAGGCGAACGTGACCTGTACCGGGCGGCCCGGGAACTCCATGCCAGAGGAGCGGATTTTGTGGTTATAACCGGCGTCAGTAGAAAAGGTAAGTCCCTGGAATTCTGTTTTGATGGCCAGGAATCAGGAAAAATTACCGGTCCGATGCTGGACAGCCCATATACCCATGGAACCGGCTGTGCATTTTCTGCCGCCTTAGTTGCCTATAAGGCTCAAGGGGCTTCGGATTGGTCGGCGGTTGTCATGGCCAAGAAATATGTGACTAACGGCCTTCGTTACGGCTATCCGGTCGGAACGGGCACTGGTCCCCTCAACCACATGGCATCCTTTTACCCGGGTGATTTGAAGGATGGCGAAATAGCTTCAGCGCGGGCCTACTCCTTTAAGGAGTGGGAAAGAAGACCGCAAATTAAGCCTGTGCCGCTGCTTAACCTGATCATTGGCGGGCCACTCTGTGCCGGGCAGGATTATGCAGAATTGGCAGGAATTGCAGCCAGCAACGGGGTAGGGATGATACAACTGCGGGAAAAGTCCTGGGAGACCAGGCAGCTTATCGAGACAGCTCAAAAGATGCTGCCGATCTGTCACGCCTACGGAAGTCTGCTGATCATAAACGACCGGGTCGATGTGGCCCTTGCAGCCGGGGCCGATGGGGTCCACCTGGGCCAGACCGACCTGGACCCCCAGACGGCCAGAGCCATTTTGGGACCAGGTAGAATAGTCGGTGTATCTGCTGCCTCTGTAGCTGAGGCCGTTGCAGCTGAAGCCAGCGGTGCTGATTACCTGGGAGTCCTGGTTTATCCGTCTACCAGCAAAGATTGCCCCTATAAGGCCGGGGGGGAGGATCTGTTGCAGAGAATAGGAGCCAATGTGAGTATCCCGCTTATCGCCATTGGCGGAATAACCCCTCACAACACTTCCTCCCTCTTGGCGGCTGGGGCTTCGGGGGTTGCAGTGATCTCGGCCATCCTCGGCAACGATGACCCGGTGTCGGTCATACAGGAATTTGGGCAAGTGCTCAGAAACTGGGGTGAGCCTGACAGATAGCGAAATTGCCCAGCCTGCTGTGGAACCATATTGACGAGATTTAAGGAGGAGAGAAATATGACCCAGGTTTTGAACGCCCGGCGAGGAAAGATTACCGACCAGATGTGGTCAGTGTCAAGGCAGGAGGGTATTCCAGCCGAGACCATCCGGGAGGGAATCGCCCAGGGCTTGATCGTGATCCCTTTTAATAAAGCCCATCCTGGGCTAAAGCCATGCGGGATAGGGTTAGGGATGAGCACTAAGGTTAATGCCAACCTGGGGACTTCGTCAGTGTTCCCGGAATGGACCCATGAGGTGGAAAAAATGGAAGCAGCACTGTCAGCCGGGGCCGATGCCGTTATGGATTTGAGTACGGGCGGAGAAATACCGTCCTGCCGGCAGCATCTGCTGGAGAACTGTCCGGTGCCAATAGGTACGGTACCGATATACGAGGCTGCGGTCCGGACCCGTTCCCAGGGCCAGCTGGTGGTGGAAATGGAGCCCGATGAATTGTTCAGGGTTATCGAGGAACAGGCAGCTGCAGGTGTGGATTTCATCACTGTCCACTGTGGAGTTACCCGATCCATCGTGGAGAAGCTCCGGCACCAGCCCCGCCTGATGGGGATAGTAAGCCGCGGGGGAGCGATGATGGCTGGCTGGATCCTGCACCGACAACAGGAGAACCCCCTCTACGCTCAGTACGATAGGTTGCTGGAGATATGTAAACTTTATGATGTCACCCTTAGCCTGGGGGATGGGATGAGACCTGGTTGCCTGGCGGATGCCACCGACAGAGTCCAGCTAGAGGAATTGATGATCCTGGGAGATTTGGTCAGACTGGCGCGGGAAGCTGGAGTTCAAGTTATGGTCGAGGGGCCGGGGCACGTGCCATTCGATCAGATCGAAGCCAACGTCAAACTCCAGAAGAGACTTTGTCACGGAGCCCCTTTCTATGTGCTGGGGCCACTGGTAACCGATATCGCTGCTGGTTATGATCATATAGCCAGTGCTATTGGAGGGACACTAGCAGCCATTGCCGGAGCTGATTTCCTATGTTACGTGACCCCCTCTGAACATCTAGGTTTACCCACTGCAGCTGATGTCCGTGATGGGGTCATAGCATCCCGAATAGCCGCCCATGCAGCTGATATAGTGAAGGGCCTGCCGGGTGCCTTAGCCCGGGATTTGGCCATGGCTGAAGCTCGTCGAGATCTGGACTGGGATAAACAGATGACTCTGGCCCTGGATCCGGCCCGGGCCAGGCAAATCAGACAGGAACGCAATCCCATGCTGCAAGACGTGTGCTCCATGTGTGGCGAGTTCTGTGCCATCGACCTGGTCAGCCGCTGCTTCAGCAAGGCCGGCTCAGGTGAGTGAAATCAGTGGTCAAGAGGCAAATATAGGGGGAGGTAGATTACGATGTTGAAGAAATGCTCAATAATCTGGGACCAGGTCAGGATTAAGACTCCGCTGGTTCATTGTATAACCAATTATGTCACTGTGAATGACGTGGCCAACATAATTCTAGCTGGAGGAGCGTCCCCGGCCATGGTGGAAAATCCCAGCGAAGCTGGAGATTTTGCAGGTTTGGCCAGCGTACTCTATTTCAATCTGGGAACCCTGACCCGGGAACAGGAGGCAGCAATGCTGGAGGGAGCCAGGGCCGCAGGAGAAAAAGGAGTGCCAGTGGTAATCGATCCAGTTGCATGTGGGGTAATTGCTCGTAAAAACCAGGTCATAAGCCAAATTGAGGAATTATCGTCCTTGGCCTGTATCAAGGGTAACGGGGCTGAAATAAAAAGCCTGGCAGGAATCAAGGCAGAGGCCCGGGGGGTTGATTCACTGGACTGGGGGGAAGGTCTGGAGGATGCCTGCCGCAGCCTGGCTAGAAGCAAACAGACAGTAGTGGCTGCCACCGGTGCAGTGGATGTGGTGGCGGACTCCCAACATATGGCCTTGATTAAGAACGGTACCGAATTGTATGCTTTAATCACCGGAGCTGGATGTATGGCAGGTGGGGTGGTGGCGGCTTGCATCGGTGCCAATCCCGAGCAGCCCTGGCTGGCTTCAGTGACCGGTTTGCTGGCGTTTAACATAGCCGGTGAGAGGGCAGCACTTGCATCCGGGCACAATCCTGGCACATTTCGCAGCTTGTTATGTGACCAGCTTTATGGTCTGGGCGGAGCAGATATTGCTGCCGCAGCCCGGATAGAGTGGCTAAGCTAGAACCTGTTGGTGCCGGTGAATAGTCAGGTGAGGGAGCGATATAAATGCCCAGGAGGCTAATGTTTTTTATCGATTTTGATGGGACTATATCCAGAGAAGATATCTGCTCACTTATGCTGGACACCTTTGGGGGTGACAATTGGCGGGAATTCAACCGGCAGTGGGAAAAAGGGGACCTGACCACGGAAGAATGCGCCAGCCTGGTTCTGGGCAAGCTGCAGGTCAATCCAGTTGCCCTGGAGAATTGGTTTGACCAAGCCCAGATCGATGAAACCTTTCTTGAATTCGTGCGCTGGGCAATTCAGCAGGAATACCCGCTCTTTATACTGAGTGACGGTTATGACAATTATATAAGCAGGGTACTGGGGCGTTACGGGTTAAAAATACCGTTTTACGCCAATCACCTCACGTACCGACAGGGTTGGGAAATTACTTGTTTAAGTAACGATAACGAATGCAGGCGCCATGGAGTCTGCAAAACCCGACTCATGGAGTCGCTGCTGGACCCGGATTATTGCAGTGTATACATCGGGGACGGCTATTCGGACATCTGCCCGGCGGAAAAAGCAGACCTGGTCTTTGCCAAAGATGACCTGGCCCGGTTGTGCAGAGAAAGGGGCATAGCTTATCATCCTTTTGGCTGTTTCAGCGATATAACGGCGGCGCTCACCAGGATCACAGATGAGAAGGCAAGCGGGTAGTGACTTATAAAAATCGGGAGTTTTCAGCCAGGTACCGGGAAAAAATGCCGAAAATTGAGAAAAATATCTTGAAACGTCTGGACAGAATTGTAGTTTTATGGTTTAATATCTACACGTGTACTCTTGAATAAAGGCAAACCTGTCGAAAGGCAGGGACGCAAAGCCACGGGTCTAAGGCCAGAAAGGTTATGACAGCCGGGTTGCCGGGAGCAGAATCGTCGCACGCTTACCTGCTTGGCAACCGCCCGAGCAGGTTTTTTAATATCATTGTCTATCTCCCGTGTTTTTTTATGTTTTTTTCGTATATCTAAGTGATTGACAGCGGGTCCCAAAGCCCCTAACGACAAAGGCAAACCTGGCGAAAGCCAGGGACGCAAAGCCACGGATCTAAGGCCATAAAGGTTACGACAGCCGGGTTGCCAGGAGCAGAATCAAAGTTGAGTCACCTGCTTGGCATCTGC
>JAAZOA010000351.1 GCA_012798055.1 Syntrophomonadaceae bacterium
CAGTACGGCCAATGTGGCCAATGTGTTTTCAAGGGTTGAGGATAGGATAGTAGTATCCGTGCATGGTTACGAATCCATCGCTCGCCGGGGAGCCAATGGGCTTGTCAATAGGCTGGTGTTCAGCCGTGCTGATGTAGTCGCCTGTGTAGCCAGAAAAATGGCCCGTGACCTGGCAGCCTTGTACCATATAGACGGGGACAAAATAGTCACCCTGTATAACCCCTATGATTTCGATAGGATAAATGACCAGGCCCGGCAGCCGATCGACCGAAATTTTGGGCACCCAGCCATTGTCACCATGGGCAGGCTGGAGAAAGTCAAGGGTTACCGGCACCTCTTGCGGATATTTGTACGGGTGCAGGAAGTCATACCTGCTTGCAGATTGGTATTTGTGGGCGACGGCAGCCAGCGGGAGGAACTGGAACAGATGGCTGCCGATTTGGGCGTGGCCGATAAAGTTGTTTTCACCGGCCGTCAGGCAAATCCATTCGCTTATATTTCCAGGTGCGATCTATGCTCCTTGACTTCCATAAACGAGGGATTCCCCAATGCCCTGGTTGAAGCCATGGCCTGCGGTTTGCCGGTGATAGCCACTGACTGTAGAAGTGGGCCGCGGGAGATAATATCAGCCACCTACAGCGACGAACAAACCAGTGAGGTCGAATGGTCGGATTTTGGGGTACTCACCCCGGCCTTCGCTGCGGACGACAGTGAGGAGCCGGAACTCGAAAAAAAATATGCTGAGGCGGTCCTGCTGCTGCTCACCGATGACCAACTGCGGGCCGATTACCAGGTCAGGGGCCGGGAAAGAGCCAGGGCATTCTCCTTTGCAGCCTACCGGGAAAATATAATCAGGATTTTAGAAGGGGACCTGGCAGCAGGGGATTGATGAGCAGGTTGAGGATTGGGCGGCCTTTAGGTTGGAGGAGAAAAATATGGCTGAAAACCGTACGAATTTGATACAGACCCTTATGAAACGCAGCAAATTGGCACAATATTATTATCTGAAGCTATACTGGGCGAGGTTGAAGGATTCCAAAGGCCTTAATGATGTCGAGTATTTCAAGCGCCGCCATAGACAAATAACCGGTCAGGAACTCAACCTGGAAAACCCGGTGACATTCACCGAGAAGCTCTATTTCCTATCCCTGAGCAACCGTGACCCCCTCCTGAAAAAATGTTCGGATAAATACCTGGTCAGAGAATACGTGGGAGATTGCGGACTAGGACATATCCTTAACGATTTGTACGGGGTATATGACAGGGCCGCGGATATCGATTTCGAACGATTGTCTTCGCCCTGCATCCTGAAATTGAACCATGCGTCTGGTTTCAATGCCATTTATGATAGGCGCAAACCCTTCGATAAACGAGACTTTGTCAGGAAATTCGACTTCATGCTGAAACAGGACTATTATTGGAACTGCCGGGAATGGAATTACAAGCATATCAAGCCCAGGATCATCTGTGAGCGGCTGTTGGAGGATGACCAAAGCGGAGTAGGGCTAATTGATTACAAATTCATGTGCTTCCGGGGAGTTGCCAAGGCCCTGCTTATAACCATAGATACCTGCGATGCTGCGGGTGCCCCCAGTGAGGCCATCAGGCGCAATCTATACGATATGGATTTCAATTTCCTGCCGGTGACCATGAATGGGCCCAACATACCTTTGGATTTAGTAGGGAAGCCGGCCAATTTCGAAGCGATGCGCTCCTATGCCGAAACCCTCGCCAAGCCCTTCCCCCATTGCCGCGTAGATCTGTATAATGTGGGGGGCAAGATATATTTCGGGGAAATTACCTTTTTCCATGGCGCTGGTCTAATTATTTTTGAGCCCCATGAATGGGCAATCCAGTTGGGCGACTGGATAGACCTGACCGGCTACAAAATCGCTGCGGATGCCCTGCTCCCGCCGGGCTAAAGGTCGATTCCCAGTATAGGTATACAGGATGAGTATCCCTCCCTGATTAGATATGATGAAAAAATTTTGAGGGGTTGCTAACTTGCAGGATTTGGCGCTACAGACCCAACAGGATAATTTGAGCAGGAATGTATGGAGCGAGAGGACCTTCTTACTTTTTTGCGGTTTGACTATTTTTCTGCTGTTGGTGCGCGACCTGGGCTATTTCGATGTGAGCAAATGGATCTTCGTCATCATTGCCGTAGTGGTATTTGCTCTTTACGACATCAATCACATGGCTATTTTCACCTGTTTTCTCATCCCCCTAAAAGTTGGTATGCCTGGTTCCTATATTTTTACCGCTGGCCTGGTAATACTGATAATCAAAAATCTCGACTGGCTGCTGTTATCCCAATATGTTTGGATCCTGGTAGCCATTTTCATGGTCGAACTGCTCAGTTTTGTCTACGGCGATTTTTCCATAGTTGATTACGTCCGTTTCGCTGCCCCTTTATTGTTTATCGCTCTGCTGATCTTCAACGGTAAGGATAAATTCGATTATCAGCGCATGCTGATGTATTTCCTGCTGGGAGTGGCATTTGCTGAGGCATCGGTCATTTGGCAATCAATTGGGGTGAGCGGCCTGGAGAATTTGATATCATCCGGGGTACGGTTGGGTGAAACCAGCGAACTGCTCATCGAAGAAGGCATGCGGGTAACCTTTAACCCCAACGGCTTTGCGGTATTATGTGCTATGTCCATTAGCATGCTGCTGGTTTTTCTCAGCAGGCCGACCTCCTACAAGCCGGTCTGGGCCTCCCTGCTGGTATTCCAGATATTTGTGGGCAGCCTGTCTATATCCCGTTCATTCCTGGTCCTATTGGTCGCGATCACCCTTATGTTTTTGCTCTCGAGAGTCAAATCGGTGCGGGATTTTATAAAGAGCCTGGGCATGATCATCCTGGTGCTTATCGCAGCCTATTTTCTGATCGATCATTTCTCCCCCAGCTTGTTCCCCAGTTATGTGGCCAGATTTTCCGAAGCGGATCTCTCCAATAAACGCTTGGATATAACCACCTCCTATTTTATGGCCATGGAGCAGGAACCCGACCGGTTGCTGCTCGGGGTCGGTTTGCAGGATTATCCGGCCAAGTATGGTCAGGAAATTACCAGCCACAATGGCATTCAGGAGGTGCTGATAACCTGGGGCATAGTAGGGCTAATCCTGGTCACCATCTTCATCTGGGGTATTTTTGCCGAGGGATGGCGGGGTGTTGCCCGCAATCACAAGCAGTACCTGTATCTGCTGCCGCTTATGGTTTTGCTGATCAGTATTCAGCCCGGACAATTTTTTTCCAGTAACATCCCGTTTTACCTGCTGCCGGTCTTTGCGACCCTGCGACTTGCCGAAAGGGAGAATCCGCTGGTTACTTGAGCGGGCCCCGATCGTCTCCGAGTGATAAACCAGCCTCCAAGGCGGAAAAAAGAGGGAAACGTACGATGAAAATCATGTTCTATTATGCCTCCATGCACCTGGGAGGGGCCGAACGCATGATTGCCACCCTGGCCAACAATTTCGCGGCCCGGGGGGATG
>JAAZOA010000352.1 GCA_012798055.1 Syntrophomonadaceae bacterium
CATATCAGGCTGCGCCTGTAAATTAACCAGACTGTCCTGCAATTTACAGGCGCAGATTAAACTACCAGGCTAGTCAGCTAAGCAGTTTATCAGTTCAGGTGCAGCCACAAGGTTTTTAGTTAATGTATCCGATGCAGCGAAGGAGATTTTATGGACAGCAGTGAGCGCGACAGCAAACAAATATACTTCACCCACCTGACTACCCTGGCTGAAGAATGCAGTGTGATCAATCCCGAACTTTTCAATAAGTACATCGTCAAACGGGGGCTCCGGGACATCGACGGGATCGGGGTGCTGGTAGGTCTTACCGAAATCGGCGAAGTCCATTCATATATAATTGATGAAAACGAGATGATACCTGTGCCCGGCAGGCTTCTCTACCGGGGCATCGATATCAACGACATTGTCAACGGATTCTTCAGCGAAAAACGGTTTGGCTTTGAGGAGAGCAGCTATCTCCTTTTGTTCGGTGACCTGCCGGATAACCGTGAACTGGAGAGCTTCAAGCAAATTTTGGCCGACTACCAGAAATTGCCCGATAATTTCGCCAGGGACATGATCCTGAACGCCCCCAGCAAGGACATGATGAATGTGATGGCCAGGAGTGTTTTGGGGCTCTATAGCTATGATGAACAGGCTGATGATACCTCTTTGGAAAACGTCCTCAGGCAGTGCCTGCGCTTGATCGCATGTTTCCCGTCACTGGCTGTTTACGGCTATCAAGCCTATGCCCATTACCACGGGGATAGCAGCCTATTTATCCATAGCCCCCGTCCCGATTTGTCCATTGCGGAAAACATCCTGCATATGCTCCGCCCCGACAGCAAATATACTGAATTGGAGGCGGCCTTGCTGGATTTAGCCCTGGTGCTGCACGCCGAACACGGTGGCGGCAACAATTCTTCCTTCGTCACTCATGTGGTTACATCTTCGGGAACCGACACTTATTCGGTTATCGCTGCAGCTATGGGTTCTCTGAAGGGTCCCAAACACGGCGGTGCGAATGCGAAAGTGGTCCAGATGTTCGCCGACATCAAGGAAAACGTCAGACACTGGGATGATGAGGAGGAGATCGAAGCTTATCTGATCCACTTGCTGGATGGAGAAGCCTTCGACCGGCAGGGGATTATTTATGGCATAGGACACGCCGTCTATTCAATATCTGACCCCCGGGCAGTGATCCTGAAGGATGCAGCAGCTAAGCTAGCCCGGGAAAAGGGGATGGAATCGGAATACCAGCTTTATACCCTGGTGGAAAAACTGGCCCCTCAGGCTATTACTCAAGTGCGCAAGATTTACAAGGGAGTCAGTGCTAACGTGGATTTTTATTCAGGTTTCGTATATAGCATGCTTAACATACCGCCCGAGCTATTCACCCCGTTGTTCGCTATTGCCAGGATAGTCGGGTGGAGTGCTCATCGCATTGAGGAACTGGTCAATGCCGGCAAAATTATCAGGCCATCTTATAAGAGTGTGGCAAAGCGGCGTGACTATGTGCCCATGAAGGACCGCAATCCCATCCTCTGCAATTTGGGGGACAGTTGATCATGATTTCGGTATCCTGCCGACCAGCAAATTACCTGCAGGGATCTGGACAAGGCTCACCAGGTAACAGGCTGCCAGGCTAGACGCAGAACATAAGGTAGAAGCTGCGACCAGGAATGTCAGGGGGGGTATCCCAGGCCAATAAGTGTTGAGCAAAGCGGTGCAATAGCTGAGCAGCATGGCATGCACAAAGTAGCAGCCGTAGGAATAGCGGCCGAAAGTCTTCATGAGGAGGGTGAAGAGATGGTCCTTACGGAAATATTTCAGCGCCCAGTAATAGATGGTCAACAGGGATGAGGTCAGGTAGACCACCATTAGCGGGGTAAGGGGCAGCGTAAAAAGAAAATTGTACTGATAGGCACCGGCGGAGCTAGTCTTCCCGGTGCCTATTACTGCTCCGACAACCAGCAGGAAGCTGATTAGATAGACAAATATATTGCCTTTTTGCATATAACGAAGCACGACCCTCAGTTTCCGGGCATGGATTCCGGCATATCCGCCTACCATAAAATAGAAGAACCAGCTGATGAAGAGGCGGTCCCTATAAGCCAGGAGAGTCTTCAGCCAGGGATTTGCGGTCTGGGCGTAAAGGGCGGGGGCACCATCGGTATTGAACCA
>JAAZOA010000353.1 GCA_012798055.1 Syntrophomonadaceae bacterium
AGCCGCTGCGAAGGTTTTTTTTGCCGGAGGTTGCGGATTCGCGGTGGAAAGCCAGGGAGCTCAGTATCAAGGAGCAGCCGCTGCGGCAGAAGTGTTAGCCCTTTTCGCCAGGGCTTAACAGGAGGGTAGTGAAATGGACGTAGATTTCTACAGGCCGATGCGCTTGAATTACCAAAATAATGCCCTCCAAGATGAGATAAAAGCAGCCTGTGACACCGATGTGGAACGGTGTTTGGAATGCGGCAAATGCAGTGGGGGATGTTCCAATGCCCATATCTTTGACTATGTGCCCAGAAAAATTGTGCAGTTGGTCAAGCTGGGTGACGAAGACCGATTGATGCACATGGATGCCTTATGGATTTGCGTTGCCTGTCATCTCTGTGTAGACCGTTGTCCCTCCCAGATCAATATCCCCAGCATAATTGACTATATGCGCCAAAAAGCATATCGCCAGGGTATCAGGGCTGAACGTACCAATATCGAATTATTCCATGAATTGATGCTAGGATTGGTCAAAAAGAACGGCCGGATATCTGAAGCACCCCTCACTATAAGTTTTAATCTCAAATCCAAACAATACTTGAAGGACGCTGGCCTTGCGCCCAGGATGTTTTTCAAAGGCAAGTTGAATCCCTTCTCACCTCGTGTAAAAGACATAAGTCAGGTACGGCGGTTGTTCATCAAGAATCCAAGGCTTAAGGAGGTTTAACCTATGGATGTTGCTTATTACCCGGGATGCTCTTTGCATGCTCTGGCCCACGAATATGACCTGTCAACCCGGCTGGTATGTGAACGTTTGGGAATAAATTTGCAGGAGGTTCCAGACTGGAATTGCTGCGGGGCAACTGCGGCGCATAGTTTAGACCATAGCTTAAACGTTGCTTTAAGCGCCAGAAATTTGCAGCTGGTCGACTATATCAAAATGAAGGAAGTCATGACCCCATGCTCGGGCTGTTTTAGCCGGCTGAAAAGTGGAGTTACAGAATTACAGAAGGTTTCGGTCCGGGAGGAAGCTGAGGCTACTACTGGCAACTCACTCGTTTCAGCCACGGATGTTAAGGTTTACCATCTGCTGCAGCTCCTAACCGAAAAGGTCGACCATGAAAAAATCGAGGAACTGTTAGTCAAACCTCTTCAGGGCTTAAAATTGGCAGCCTATTATGGTTGCTTGATCACCCGGCCCAAAGCAGTGGTCCAATTTGATGATCCGGAGCAACCCACCTCCATGGACCGGCTTCTGCAGGCCGTCGGTGCGGAAACCGTCAAATGGTCCCACAAAGCCGAATGCTGCGGAGGTGGATTTGCCATATCCCAAACCGATATCGTCGTTGACCTGGGGGGACAGGTGCTGGAAGCAGCCCGGCAAGCAGGGGCAAGTGCAATTGTGGTCGCCTGCCCCATGTGCCAGGCCAATCTGGATACCCGGCAGAGGGCTATCGAAGCGGAAAGAGCCCGAAACTATGATATGCCGATTATCTATTTCACACAGTTGCTGGGCTTGGCTTTGGGATATTCTCCGAAGCAGGTGGGCATGAACAGGCTATTGACCAGTCCTAACAGGTTGCTCAAATCCATGTCCGCTTGATCCGGTATCAGCCATCTGTTGCGACAGATGTCGGTATATATCGGTTTTTGATCGATAGCCTTTCTGTAGCTGTTAAGAGTGTCATGTTTCAAACGTAGGTAACCATGCTGAAGCCGCGGTTGCGTAGATAGAAGGGAGGTGAAAAAGAAAGACTGCCTGCTCCCAACAGTCAGTCGATTCATAAAACAACACACCATAAATTTTGTCATAAAAAGATAGACACGACAAGAGTATTCCGGACCATAACAACATGACTTAGATAACAAGGAGGGAATTGAATGCGTAACAAGCTCATATCTATGCAGGAGGCAGTGGCTAAATATACCTGGGACGGCATGACCTACGCTCATGGGGGAGCACTGCCGGTGGGAACGGATTCCATCGCTTTCGGCAAGGAAATGCTCAAACAAGGCAGGAAGAACCTGAACTGTGTTTCCAACTGCAATACCCAACAGACGAACCTCATGGCTGCTGCTGGTATGATAAGCCGAATCGAAGTAGGTTTTGCAGGCCTTGAGGTCTACGGCTTTGCCAATGGGCTGAAACGAGCAGTAGAAACAGGGAAAACAGTTCTGGAGGACTATTCAAATGGCTCCATTCCGCTGCGTCTACTGGGAGGAGCTTTGAACTGGCCATTCGTACCAGCCACCATCAATATTGGCTCGGACGAAGAATGGTGTTGTGCGGACAGACCGGATGAGTACCCCTGCACAACCAAGATCCCCAAGATCAAAGATCCATTCACTGGCAGGGAATTCGGCGCCTTCACGGTACTGAAACCGGACCTGGCGGCCATCCATGTAACTATGGCCGATAAATACGGCAATGCTATCATGTTGGGCACCGAGTGGAGCAGGTATGAACTCTCCCGCGCCGCCAAGAAGGTGGTGCTGCAGGCAGACTTTATCGTCGATACCGACTGCATGCGCCAATACCCAAACCTGGTAAGAATTCCGGATGTGGTGGTGGATGCCGTGGTCTATTGGCCCATGGGCGCCTGGCCGTAATGTTCCACCGGTGTTTATGACTCGGATGAAAAAGAAATGTTCGCAATGAATGCAGCTTTCAAGTCTGATGAGGGATATGAAGAGTATCGTAAAAAATATGTTGGTAGCTACAATACAGTAGATGAATACCTGGACGTGATCGGCAAGGACAGAATCGCACAGCTGTGTAAATCGGATACTGCATTTCTAATGGATCCCTATCGCAAGTGGATAAAAACTGACGAAGAAATCAAACAGCTGATGGCAGAGGGGAGGTAATATTATGGATTATACAAGACAAGAAATGATGGCTATTGCCACTGGTCGGGAGTTTTCAGATGGAGAGCTGGCGATTTTTGGAGTGGGCCTGAGTATGCTGGCGGGTTTTTGGGCCCAGAAAAATCACGCCCCCAATCTTATCGCCTTTACAGAAGGCGGGGTTTTTGGATCCACCCCTGTAGGCGGCCTTCCCTGGGGGATCGAAGATAACCGCATCTCCGCCAATGCCACCAGTTTTACCAATGCGATCGATGCCCTGGGATGTCTGGTGGCGTCAGGCAGGGTTGACAACGCTGTTATCGGCGCGGCTCAGATCGACAAATTTGGCAATGTAAATACCACTGGCATATGGACAGGTGAAACTCCATGGTCAGCGGGAAGATATGTACTGCCTCGGGTGCGCCTGAATGGCAGCGGCGGAGCCAATGAAATCGCGGTTGGAGCCAAAAAATATGTGATCATGGCCAATCACGAGAAGAAGAGATTTGCTGACAAAGTCGACTATATTTCCTCGCCCGGGTATTTAAACGGCGGCAATGATCGAGAGAAATACAATTTTGTAGGAGGAGGCCCGTCAGCGATAGTAACTACACTAGGCATACTGAGGCCGGATCCGGTCACCAAAGAGTTCTATCTGGATGCCTACTTCTCATTC
>JAAZOA010000354.1 GCA_012798055.1 Syntrophomonadaceae bacterium
CACCACTTTGGAGGCGGCCACCGCATGAGCCGTGATCTCGTTCTTGACTACATCGGCACCCACCATGAGTCCGGCAAGGTGGCGGGCACTGCCGGTGGCCCCGCTGCCTTTGATCTGTACCCGCTCATCCAGTTCCCCGCCGACCAGCTTCATGCCCATCTGCAGGGTTTCGATCGGACGTCCATTGGTCCGCAGATAGCGGCTTGCCAGGACTTTGCCCCACTGGTCGACAACTACAACTTTGGTACTGACTGAACCCACATCTATCCCCAGGTAACCTTGCAACATATAACCAGCCTTCCTATTATCCAGTACTTAAGAATTATTTTCGCCAAAATCAGGTCTTGGCAGCTACGACCAGTTCCGGTACGAGCGGCGGCAGATCTCTATGGGTAGGCAGTTTGAGGAGATCCGCACCCCGGCCCCCTTGTCTTACAGCCCTGCGCCTATCCATCAGGTCGATGAAAGCTTCCAACCTGGTTTCCACGCCGGCCTTGCTGGTCTGTTCGTCCAGGAAGAAAGTCAGCACCGGTATGTCATGCTCGGCTGAAACCCGGGGCAGAATGGAACGGGCCACGATTTCGGGGATACAGGAAAACGGCGCCAGCTGGATCACTCCATCATACCCATGCTTGGCATATAATACGGTCTCCCCGATGCTGTTGGTGCCATGGCCGCCGATACAGGGTTCATTGAGATAAGGGCGGGCGGCGGCCCGGACATCCTGTTCCCCCTCGGTCAAGATATTTTCCCGCGCGTAGGAACTCAAATATATGGAACGTTCCGCGATGACCCCCATCTCGCCCAGCATCTTCTGCATATTATGGTTGATAGCCGGTTCAAGTAATACATAGATTTCGCCGATTATACCTATTTTCAGAGGATTACGGGTCTCGTCCCGGGGCACGTCCCGCAACAGCTGCAGTCCCGCCCGGCGGGCTTTTTCTACCTGATTCAGGTCATTAGCCTGATCCAGGAGATCAAGGGCTTCCTGCAAGGCTCGACCGGTATCGCCCCGTTTTACTTCGTAAGGCCTGGTCTGGAAAGACAGTATCTCCAGGTCGTCAAGGGCGATAACCTTCTGCCACCCGGTCTTCAGGGATCTCCAGAAGTGAGGAATGCTCACACCCCCGATTTTGCGGATAAAGTTTAGTTTATGAAAAAAATCCAGGTAGTTATTCTGGGGCTCTTCAAAACCTATGACCCTGGTCTTGTAACCGTTTTCCTGCAGCAGTCTCTGGTGCATCACCCAATAGTAGCCTGCCCGGCAGGGGCCGCAACCACCCGAGGTGATGATCACATCCGCACCCTGCTCGGCCACCTGGAAATAGGTGCCCATCAAGACTTTGAAAGGTATACACGCGAATTCCGGAGAGTAACGGACCCCCAAATCCAGGGTCTGATAATTGGGTTCGGGTGGCACTATACACTCGATGTTCAGCGCATCCATCAACCAGCGGAAGGCCAGGTAGGAATTCCCCATGCGGGGAAAGCTAACTTTCACTTTGTCCCCTCCTATATACCAGCATATCTATAAATGCTTCCATGCGGGTCCTTATACCGGCTTCCCCGGTATGTTCATCTATGGTGATCGCCATATAAGGCACCCTGCGTTTCTTGGCTTCGATCTCCAGGAATTTGTCCACCATTGAGTCCGGTCCGCAAGCGAAGGCGGTGACATGGATCAGGCCGTCCACAGCCTCCACATCCATGAAATACAGACCTCCCTGCACCGCGCGGTTGGAAAAATACCAGAACATATCCTTTTCCAGCTTGGCAGACTGCTGGTCCAATTGCTGGTGGCTCAACATATCCTGGGTATATACCTTGACGCCCTCCTTGCCCAGCAGTTCAAGCAGCCCGACATTTACATAGGCGTCATAAATCGCATACGGATAGCCCACCACCGCAATCCTCAAGCTGTTGGCGGGTAAAGGAGTCTGTGGGGAAGCATCCAATTTTCCGGTCAAAACCTGCTCCATGGCTTGGGCTGGCAGGACACCCTGCTTCAACCGTTTTTCGTAAGCTGCCTGAGCCCATGTGGCCCGCCAAAAAGCCCGGTAAATGTCTAAGGTACTGGCCCCCAGCTTTTCACCGATATCCCGATAAACCTTGAGGAGTTCCCAGGCCCCTTTTTTTAGGTCGATGCGCGCCTCCAGCATATTAAAGGGGCGGGCGATCGAGGCTGTCAGCATGTCAGGCAAGCCAAGGAACTTGGGACAAAACGTCTCGGTTCCGAAATCGCCGTATTTTCTCATACTGACCAACCGGGGCACAAAAACATAGTCTACCTGTTCGATGAGCTCTTCCACGTGGCCGTGGTAGAGCTTGATGGGGATGCAGGCATCGCTGACAGTGTCCTGTACCCCCTTGTCCATGATAACACGGGTGGTTGGCGGGGACTCTATTACTTCATGCCCCAGGGACTCAAAAAAAGTCTTCCAGAACGGGAAATATATATAGTAAGCCAGGGAGCGCGGTACA
>JAAZOA010000355.1 GCA_012798055.1 Syntrophomonadaceae bacterium
AAGTCGAACATATTTTGAACGGCAGGCCCCTTTATCCATCGGAGATTTTTGAATCAAGACGTATACCGTCTTCCTGTCTGGACAGGCTGCTTCATATGAGCCTATGTCGGCCTGCGTTGCTGGCACACTCGCTTTTTCCATGTCCTGCGTAGTGATATTCATCAAACATAAAATGCTGTAAAGAATCAGCTGAGAAAATATTAGTCGCCCACCAGATGGATGGTTATAATGATACTGGGGGGAGGGGATCAGGTGCTGAAATTTGCAAAGAGCGGTTTATTGCCGCCTGGTGACCATGCGATATCTCTGGAGGAGCTAGAGAATTTTATTGGCCGGGGCCCAGGAGGAGGTCAGTCCTGGGACACTTCCTGGAGGCTGCAATTGCTGCAGGAATTCAAAAAGCGCTATCAGCAACTGCAGGCGGTTGGCATCAACGAAGTGTATATCGATGGCTCATATGCTACCGATAAATTTCACCCCAATGATATGGACGTATATTTCGTAGTACCCAGAAATATATGGAGATCTGGAGCCGAACAGGCCTTGAAAGACATGGATCCAGAATTTTGGAGGTTCGAACCCGAACTGGGTGTGGACGGAAAACTTGGGTATCCCATGGCTTTTCGCCATCATATCGAAATGTACCCGGTGTATTTGGAGCATACGCCGGATCACGCTGAGTGCCCGGAAATGGTGGATCCCACGATCAAGTTTTTCCGCACCGATAAATATTCCCACCGGGAAAAAGGGATAATCAAAATCCAGGAGGTGCAGGCATGATTAAAACCGACCGGCAATATAGAGAGGCCCGGGCCAAATGCCAGGAAAGTGCAGAGCAACTGCAACGACAGAGGGATAATTTGCAGTCCCGGGGCTATTCAGAGGACGAAATTTGCTGCCTCACCGGGTGCATTAACAGGATGATGGACCAGAGCCAACAGGCCGTTGAGCTGTACCGGCGTTTGAAGGCCAAGGACCCGGCTGCTCTGCAGGGATTGACCTTGAATCGACATTTGATAGGATTGCGGATCTATTTAGGGCTTTCCCAGTCCCAATTGGCAAAACTTTTGGGTGTTCCCCGGACAGAAGTGGTACGGGAAGAAAAAAATGAGTATCCCAATTTGACAGTGGAACGTTACCACCAAATACTTGGGGCGATGGGCGTTTATCATGTTCCCAATTACGTGCTGGGTGATTGGTCTGCCGCCAATGAGGTCCGTGAACAACTGAACGACGTAGTGCAGCAGAACAAAATACCGGTTATAATCGGCTGATCAGACTGACGAGGTACAGTTATGAAAATCATTGTGCTGGGGGATCTCCATGGTGAATTCGATAGGTTGAATTGTCTTATCGAGCAGGAGCAACCGGATATAATCTTGCAGGTTGGGGATTTCGGATATTGGCCGCGCATCGATGATCAGGACCTGGCGGCTATTAATACTGCCCGCACCAAGATATATTTCTGTGACGGCAACAATGACGACCTGGCTTACCTGCATCCGCTTGTGAAGATCCCGGGACAGCCGGTTCACATAATGCCGGGAATTACATATATGCCCAGAGGTTCAGTCCTTGACCTGGAGGATGGAAGGCGGATCCTTTTCATCGGTGGTGCCCTGTCTATAGATCAGGGCCGGCGTTTTGAGGGCTGGGATTGGTTCCCGCAAGAGGTGATCTGCGACCAGGATGTATGCGAGGTGCCCGATTCAGTGGTAGACATCGTCATCTCCCACACCTGCCCGGAGGAATTCGCCATCGAAAAATACAGCCGCCAGCGATACCCTGAGGCAGATCCTTCCCGACAGATCCTGTCGCAAATCCTGCGCCGCTACAAGCCGTCTCTTTGGTATTTTGGCCATTGGCATGTTTTTGCCCAGGGGCAGTATCTCAATACCAAATGGACTGCACTGGGATGGGCCTGGCACTGGGGGAACTGGTTTAGGATCCTGCCCTCAGCTGAATGATTTACAGCCATTTACCTAATAGGCTGCAGAAACAAATAACTTGGAAGAGAGGTTGGTCATGATGATAGCAACAAAAATGCAGGTACAGGTCGAGAACAGTTCAGTTATCCGGGCAATGTTCGAAGAAGGTAAGAGACTTGCGGCCATCCATGGAGCTGAGAACGTATTTGATTTCAGCCTTGGTAATCCCAATGTAGAGGCACCGCCTGAGGTCAAGCTGGCGATCATCGACATATTGAATGAATATGAAGCCATGGATATCCACGGATATATGAACAATTCCGGCTACGAAGAGGTTCGGGACGCAATTGCCGATTCGATCAATAAAAAGTTCGCCACATCTTTTACCCAGAACAATATTATCATGACGGTGGGTGCAGCTGGCGGCTTGAATGTAATCCTGAAGACTCTGCTCAATCCGGGGGATGAGGTCATCACCTTTGCTCCTTATTTTGGGGAATACAGGAATTATGTCAGTAACTACGATGGCGTCCTGGTGGTAGTATCGCCTAAAACAACCGATTTTCAGCCGAATCTGGCAGAATTCAAGGATAAGGTAACACCCCGGACAAAGGCGGTGATCATATGCAGCCCCAATAATCCAACCGGGGTCATATATTCCGAAGATACGATCATAAAACTTGCTGACATTCTGAGAGCTAAACAGAAAGAATTTAGCACCGATATCTACATAATTTCCGACGAACCTTATCGCGAACTGGCTTACGATGACGCCAAAGTCCCGTATCTGCCCCAATATTACGATAACGCCGTAGTTGGCTACTCCTTCAGCAAGTCATTGTCCCTGCCCGGGGAAAGGATAGGCTATCTGGTCATACCTGACCAGGCTTCTGATTTCGAGAACCTGATCTCCGGTGCCAACATAGCCACGCGGATCTTGGGATTCGTCAATGCTCCTTCTTTGTTCCAGCGGGTCATCGCCAGGTGTTTGGATGCCAAGGTGGATCTGGAAGCATATAACCGCAACCGGGAACTTCTCTATTATGGACTTACTTCCTTCGGCTATCAGTGTGCCAAGCCGGAGGGTGCCTTCTATATGTTCGTAAAATCGCCCATTGCTGATGAAGTAGAGTTCTGCCGCCTGGCCAAGCAAAAGAACATCCTGATCGTGCCGGGCAGTTCTTTTGGCTGCCCGGGATATGTGCGGATAGCCTATTGTGTGGCATATAAGACGATTGAGCGGGCCTTGCCCGGTTTCAAGGCGCTGATAGAAGAGCTGAAATAGGGCAAGATGACAGTATTCCCGGGGAGTTTGTAAGGGGGTAAGGGCTGTGAAAAGATCGATGTGGCTGCCGCTCCTGCTATTAATGACGCTGGTCTTGGTCGGTTGCGGCACTAACGCAGGCTCACCGTCCAGTCCGTCGCCAGTACAGGGAA
>JAAZOA010000356.1 GCA_012798055.1 Syntrophomonadaceae bacterium
GGGAGGTGACCAGGTCTACCGCCAGTGGCTCATCAACGCCTTTTATAAGGAGGACAAGCATTGCGCCCTGTCCCTGGATCAAGCCGGGGCCGTACGGGGCTACCTCCTGCATTCCTATGCCGGTTCCGCGTGCCGCATCGAGCTTATAGCGTCCTCCCCTGACCAGGCGGGCCGGGGGGTGGGGACCAGCCTGGTAAAAGCGGTGGAAGCGGCTGCCCATGAGCGGGGAATGGAAGCGATCCAAGTCGGCACCCAGCTGCGCAACCTGAAGGCCATCAATTTCTATCACCGCCTGGGTCTCAAGCAGGTGGGCAGCCACCAGATATATCACCTCTGGAATATCTGAGCCGATCGCTTTATGTCGGTTTCCAGGGGCAAGGAGTGAAAAGTTTGGCGCAGAAAAAAATCTTCATGTGCACGGTTTTGGCTGAAGCTTTCTACAAGTCCAGAGGGGAACTCATCGCCGAATTCGTGAAGATGGGCTATGACGTGGTGCTGGCTGCGCCGGAAGCTGAAGATTTCCTGGCCCGGGAGTTTCCCGGCATGCCGGTGAAGTACTACCAGATCGGCCTGGCCAGGACTGGCCTCAACCCCTGGCAGGATCTGGTGCTCATCCGCCAGCTGCGGGAGATAATGAGGCGGGAAGCCCCTATCCTGAGCTATGCTTTCGGGGGGGCCAAGGCCGCCATATATACCGCCATAGCCGCCGCCCGGGAGCAGGTGCCGGGCAATTTCTGCATGATCAACGGCCTGGGATCCGTATTCCGCGGCTCCGGTTTCAGGAACCGCCTGATCGGCGGGGTCATGAACCGCCTCTTTCAGTATTCCCTGGCCAGGACCAATGGGGTCCTGTTCCAAAACGCCGATGACCTCAATGATTTCGTGAGCCACGGGCTGGTGAAGGAGCAGAAGTGCATCATCGTCAACGGCTCCGGGGTGAACCTGGACCGGTTCGCACCGTCCCCCCTTCCGGACCGGGTCGCGTTCCTGTTCGTAGGCAGGCTCCTCCGGGACAAGGGGGTGTATGAGCTGGTTGAGGCAGCCAGGCTGGTGAAGCCCCGCCGCCCGGCGGCGGAGTTCTGGATAGTGGGCGGCTATGATACCAATCCAACCGCGGTGAAGGAGTCCGAAGTGGCAGCCTGGTCGGCAGCGGGGCTGATCAAGTATTTCGGGCGCCAGGATGATGTGCTGCCCTTCTACCGGGGAGCTTCGGTGTTTGTGCTGCCCTCCTATCACGAAGGCACTCCCCGGACCTGCCTGGAAGCCATGGCAGTGGGCCGGCCGGTCATAACCACCGATGCACCCGGCTGCAGGGAAACAGTCCTGGACGGAGAAACCGGCTTTCTTGTGCCGGTCAGGGACAGCGGGGCCCTGGCGGAGAAGATCATCTATTTCATCGACCACCCCCAGGCTATCGCGGCCATGGGCGGCCGGGCCCTGGAATTTGTGGCCCAAAAATATGATGTGCACGCGGTGAACAGGTCCATAATCGATTTCATGCTGCAGAGGACCTGGCAGCTATAGGGGCATGCAGTTGTGCTTTTTGGGGATGACGATATGATCGGTTTTGCTGAGCAGCACCTTTAAGGCCTTGATCAGCATATTCCTGGTCTGGCCGGGGGCTATGATCTCATCCACATACCCTGCCTCGGCGGCGAACCTGGGATTGGAGAAATTGGTCATATACTCCTCGATCTTGGCTTGCTTGAACATTTTGCTTTCCTGCCCCGGCAGGGCTTCTATATATTTGTGGAACAGCACCTCTACCGCACCCTCAGCCCCGACTACGGCGATCTCAGCCGAAGGCCAGGCAAAGACGAAATCGGCCCCCACGTGCTTGCTGGACATGGCTATGTAGGCACCTCCGAAGGCTTTGCGCAGGATCACATTGATCTTGGGGACCGTGGCTTCAGAATAAGCGTAGACCAGTTTGGCTCCGTGGCGGATGATCCCCTTGCGTTCCTCGTCCGGTCCGGGCATGAAGCCCGGAGTATCGGTGAAAGTGATCAAAGGGATGTTGTAGGCGTCGCAGAAGCGGATGAAGCGGGCCGCTTTCACGCTGGCATTGCATTCGATAGCCCCGGACAGGCATTCCGGCTGGTTGGCTACGACTCCCACCAGGCAGCCCATCAAATAGGCAAATCCCACTACGATATTGGCTGCAAAGGACTCCTGCACTTCCACGAAACTGGCGTAATCGAATACCCTGCTGATCACCCGCCGCACATCATAGCCCCGGTTGCTGGCTGAGGGCACGATGGTCTCGATCTCCCGGCTGTCCATCTCTTCGGTCCAGGCGAATTTGAAGGGCGAACGGTCGGCGTTGTGGTGGGGGAGCATGGAGATCAGCATGCGCAGGTGTTCGTAACAGTTTCCCTCGGTGCGGTGCCGGAAGTGGGCCACCCCGCTGTGAACGGCGTGGACTTCCGAACTGCCCAGGGTCTGGTTGGAAACCTTCTGGTTGAGGACGTTCTTGACCACCCGGAATCCGGTCAGAGACATGGTGGTGATATCATCGATCACATAGACGAAATCGCTCAGCGCCCCGGAATAGACCGAGCCCCCTGCACAGGGGCCGGCACAGATTATGAACTGGGGGATGTATCCGGAGGCTAAAGAATTCCAGTAGAGCATCTCCCCGGTGCCTACCAGGGAACGCATGCCTTCATGGATCCGGGCGCCTCCCGAGTCATTGATGCCGATCAGGGGACAGCGAAAATTGATGGCCATCTGGGCCAATTGGGCAATCTTTTTCCCATGCCTCTCCCCTATCGACCCCCCCATGACCGTGAAATCCTGGGCATAGATGCAAACCCGCTTGCCCTTGATTTCTCCAAAGCCGGTAATGACCCCGTCATAAGGGGTCACGGCTCCATCCATGCCGAAGCTCTTGCCGTTGGTGCCGATCTCTA
>JAAZOA010000357.1 GCA_012798055.1 Syntrophomonadaceae bacterium
CGGGACCTCACCAAAGACGCGGCTGAAGGCCGGCTGGATCCGGTCATAGGCCGGGAGGAGGAAATCGAGAGAGTGGTGCAGATACTCTCCCGCCGCACCAAGAATAATCCGGTCCTGATCGGTGATCCAGGAGTAGGGAAAACGGCCATAGTCGAAGGATTGGCGCATCTCATCTTTGAGAACAAGGTGCCGGAACCATTGAGCCATAAGCGGGTGATTGCCTTGGACCTCTCTTCGATGATAGCAGGCACCAAATATCGGGGGGAATTCGAAGACCGCCTCACCAAGATCGTCAGCGAAATCAAGGGGGCCGGGGATGTGATCGTTTTCATCGACGAATTGCATACCCTGGTGGGAGCAGGTGCTGCTGAAGGAGCAATCGACGCTGCCAATATCCTGAAGCCATCCCTGGCAAGGGGAGAATTCCAGTGTGTAGGGGCAACCACCTTAAACGAATACCGCAAGCATATCGAAAAAGATGCAGCCCTGGAGCGCCGTTTCCAGCCTATACAGGTAGAGGAACCCAGTGTCGAGGAGAGTATCGAGATATTGAAAGGTTTGCGTGACCGCTATGAAGCGCACCATGGGGTGAAAATCAGTGACGAGGCGCTTTCCGCTGCGGCTCGCCTTTCCAACCGTTATATCACTGACCGTTTCCTTCCCGACAAAGCCATCGACTTGATTGATGAAGCGGCCTCCCGGGTGAGGCTGGCGACTTATGTGTTGCCCGCCGACGTAAAGGAAAGGGAAGCCAGGCTGGCAGAAGTAAGCCAGGAAAAGGAAGAGGCGATCAATGCCCAGGAATATGAAAAAGCTGCCCGCCTCCGTGACGAGGAACAGCAGCTCAGGGACCAGATCGAGAAAGAGCGCAGGGAGTGGCTCAGCAAAAGGAGTGTTGAAGCTGGACAGGTCGGGGAAGAGGAGATAGCTGTCATAATCTCCAAATGGACCGGGATCCCAGTGAGTAAAATCGCCCTGGAAGAAGGGGAGCGGCTGCTGCACCTGGAGGAGGTGCTGCATAAGCGGGTGGTAGGACAGACTGAGGCAGTCAAGTCCGTTGCCCGCGCAGTACGCAGAGCCAGGGCAGGATTAAAAAATCCCAAACGGCCCATTGGTTCCTTCATTTTCCTTGGACCTACCGGGGTTGGCAAGACGGAACTCGCCCGGGCTCTGGCTGAAGCCATGTTTGCCAGCGAGGACTCGGTGATTCGCCTGGATATGTCGGAATATATGGAAAAGCACGCTGTAGCCAGGATGATAGGTTCACCTCCCGGCTATGTGGGCTACGATGAAGGCGGACAACTTACGGAAAAAGTAAGGCGCAAACCTTATTCGGTGATACTGCTGGATGAGATAGAAAAAGCCCATCCCGATGTCTACAATATACTGCTGCAGGTACTGGAGGACGGGCGGATGACCGACGGCCAAGGCCGGACGGTAGATTTCAGGAACACCATTATCATCATGACTTCCAATGTGGGTGCGGAGACCCTTTTCCAGAGCAAGAGGCTGGGATTCCAGAGAGCTGCAGATGAAGCTGAAGATTATGCTCAGATGAAAACCCGGGTGATGGAACAGATGAAGCACACGTTCCGGCCGGAGTTCTTGAACCGGGTCGATGAGATCATTGTATTCCAGAGCCTGACGGAAGAAGAACTGCAGCAAATCATCGACCTTTTGCTCAAGGACCTGAGCCAGCGCATCACTGACAACGGTTACAGCCTGGAGATAACCAGGGCAGCCAGAGAATTGATTATGAAGGAAGGCTACGAACCGGCTTACGGGGCCAGGCCCCTGAAACGTGCTATCCAGAAATTGGTCGAGGATGCGGTTTCGGAGGAGATTCTCAAGAAGACAGTATCGCCTGGGGACACCATATTGGTGGATGCGGATGAAGGCAAGATTGTGGTCCGCAAGGGACAGGAGCCCTAAAAGCACTTAGGCAGAGGGAACCTTTTGTATTATAATGGTATATGAGGAGAATTTATGGCGAAAAATACCACCCGGTTCGTATGCAAAGACTGCGGATACGAGGCCCCCAAATGGTTGGGACGCTGTCCGAGCTGTGGCCTGTGGAACACCCTGCGGGAGGAAAGCCTTCCAGTCCGGGTTTCAGACCGGAGCGGACCCAAGCTACCGGCTCTGTCCCTGGCAGACATACCAGAGGCTCCCTCCTATCGCTTTCCCAGCGGCATCGGGGAGTTGGATAGGGTATTGGGAGGCGGGATGGTGCCGGGGTCATTGATCCTATTGGGCGGAGATCCAGGCATAGGCAAGTCCACTTTGCTCTTGCAGGTTGCGGATCGCATCGCCAGTCCCCGCAAGAAAGTACTCTATCTTTCCGGGGAAGAGTCGGCCGGGCAGATAAGGCTGCGGGCCAGCCGGCTGGGGATCGGCAATCCTGCCATATATTTCCTCGCCGAACAGAATATTGAACGGCTGGATGAATACCTGCAGGATATCGATCCTGGCCTGGTAATAATCGATTCCATCCAGACAGTTTATGTGGCGAGCATTTCTTCCATCCCCGGCAGCATAACCCAACTAAGGGAATCTACGGCGAAGATCATGGAACTGGCCAAAACCACGGAGAGGGTTTTTGTCCTGGTGGGCCACGTGACCAAGGAGGGAGCTCTAGCTGGACCCAAGGTCCTGGAGCACATGGTGGATGTTGTCATCTACTTCGAAGGTGAGAAGAATTTTTCTTTCCGGCTCCTCCGGGGGATCAAGAATCGTTTCGGCGCCACTGATGAGATAGGGCTGCTGGAAATGAGCGGCATGGGGCTCAGAGAGGTATTGGATCCATCGCAGATATTTTTGAGCCTCCGGGACAGTGGTGTCAGCGGCAGTGCGGTGGCAGCCAGTTTCGAAGGCAGCCGACCCCTGCTGATAGAGGTACAAGCGCTGGTAGCCCCGACAGGGCTGGGGTATGCCCGCCGCATGGCTTCAGGCATAGACCAGAACCGGCTGGCGCTTATCATTGCTGTATTGGAAAAGCGCCGCGGCTTCAACCTGGGGGCGTTCGACGTATATCTGAAAGTGACCGGCGGGGTGTTCCTCCGGGATCCTGCAGCAGATCTGGGTATTGCCGCTGCTATACTCTCTAGTTACCGGGACAAGCCCCTGGCAGCAGATATGGTTTTTGCCGGGGAATTGGGTCTGGCAGGGGATATCCGACCGGTGCCGTTTTTGGAGGCCCGGCTGAAAGAAGCGGTCAAAATGGGCTTCAGAAGGGCAATGGTGCCTCCTGGCGCCGCCAACGCACTGAACAAGGAATTAGGACTGGAAATAATAGAGATCAAGAATCTGGATGATTTTATAGATAAGGTGACGGAGGGATAAGGTTGGCAGAAGACAGCCCCCGCATGGATTTTGGAAAAACCCTTAAAATGCTGGCGCCAGGCACCATCTTTCGCCTGGGGATTGAAAACGTGCTGCAGGCCAATACGGGCGGCCTGATCGTCGTCGGCGATACACCGGAGGTGATGCAGCTCACCAGCGGCGGGTTCAAGGTGGACTGTGCGTTCACCCCGGCCCGTCTATATGAGCTGGCTAAAATGGACGGGGCTATAATCACCAACCATGATGTCTCCAGGATCCTGTACGCCAATGCCCAACTCGATCCGGATCCGGCATTGCCGACCCAGGAGACCGGCATCCGGCATCGCACTGCGGAAAGGGTGGCTTTGCAGACTGGAGAGCTGGTGGTGGCCATATCCCAGAGACGCCGGATGGTTACTCTTTACAAAGGCAGCGGCAGTTACCGCATGCGGGATATAGCCTCAACCTTGATCAAGGCCAACCAGGCTTTGCAGACCCTGGAAAAATACCGCAACGTTTGGAGCCGCGAATTGCAGCGCCTGGGGGGGCTGGAATTTGAGGAACTGGTCACCCTGGGGGAAGTATGCGAATTGCTGAGGCGCAGTATCAGGGTGCTGAATATCGGTGCGGAGATCGAAATATACATAAGTGAACTGGGCATAGAAGGTCGGCTGGTCAGAATGCAGCTAATCGAATTGATAGCCAATGTTTACGAGGAAGCCACCCTGATCATTAAAGATTATTATAATGCCAGGGACAGGAGTCCAGCCGAAGTCTTGAATGTGATGTTGCGTGACTTCGAAGAAGAGAATTGCGACCTGACATACCTGGCCCGTATTTTGGGACTGGGCACCGCCTCCAGTCACCTGGAACAACAGGTATCACCGCGGGGATATCGCATGCTGCAGAAAATACCCCGCATACCACCGGCAATCATCGATAACCTGGTGCAGGAATTCACCCTCCTCCACAATATAACCCGGGCAAGCATCGAACAATTGGATGATGTAGAAGGAATCGGCGAAGTGCGGGCCCGTTCCATCAAGAATGGTCTGATGCGTCTGCGGGAACAGCTGCTGCTGGATTACATGGTATAAAAAGAAGAAACCGCCTCCAGGCGGTTTTCTTGTTGACTTCCCAGGGTTTGAAGGATCAGGTCATATTGAAGAAACCCAGAGCCTGTGATTTTTTATGTTCTTTAATGAAAACGTCATACAGATTGATATCCAGTACATTGCACAGGGCAGCGATGTAAAACAGCAATTTACCCAGTTCAGACATGATGACTTCCTCACAATGCGGGCATAACTCTCCCCGCAGGTGGTTGTCAAGGCAGGCTTTAAGTTCAGCCACGGTTTCCAGATGATCCGGGATATCGATCTTTTGGGCTTGGATGGAGACACAGCCGCAATCGGTAACCGACTTAATTACGGCGCGATTCACTCGGCAGGATGATTCGGAAAGCTTGGTCAGTACATCCACCACACTGTGGTGGCGAATCAATAGATCCCCGACCGTGTTCTGATACTCGTCACATATAAGATCCTTCATAAGCGAGTTATACTCCCTTCGTAAGTTCGCGATTTCACTAATTATAGACCGCGGTTGAGAATTTTGTCAATTCTCAGGGGAGAAAGGGATTGGCTATAGGATTTCCCGTTTCCGGGTCGGTCCAGGATCGGCAGAGGGCCAAGCCCGATATTGGTGGATGCCCATGCTATCTGGTTGTACCAGGTGCCCAAACCATGTATATTAATATATTGAAGACCAGGCAGAGGCAGGGCATCCAAGCACAGGATGGCAGGGATCCGGCGCTCAACTGACAGGAAGGTGCAGGCAATGCATGAAAGACTGAATATAGTGGTGGCTGCTGCAGGAACCGGCAGCCGTATGAAAAGCAGCACCAACAAGCAATTCATGCTGCTGGGCAACAGGCCGGTCCTAACCTACTGCCTGGATTTTTTTGAGGCCCAGCCGGAAGTGGGATTGATGGTGATAGTATGCCGGGCCGATGAGGTTGATTACTGCAGGCGGGAAATAATCCAGGGCTGCCGATACTCCAAGGTATCTGCCGTGATAGCCGGGGGTCCGGAAAGACAGGACTCGGTTTGGAACGGTCTGCGCTGCCTGCAGTCGAAGCAGGAGTGGGTAGCCATACATGACGGCGCCCGCCCCCTGCTGACCGCAAAAGTGTTCAGGGAAGTATTCCGGGCAGCCCGGCAATTTGGCGCAGCTATCCCCGGGCTGCCTCCCAAAGACACACTCAAAACGGTAGACAGCCAACATTTTGTCCATGAGACACTCAACCGGGCAGCTATAGTAGCGGTCCAGACCCCCCA
>JAAZOA010000358.1 GCA_012798055.1 Syntrophomonadaceae bacterium
CCCTCAGCAGCTTTGAGCCTGTTTAGAGCCCTCTGCAAGGCAGCCTCGGCCCGGGTCATATTGATATCAGCTGCTTTGGCAGCCAACCTGGCTTCGGCTCTGTCCCTGGCGGCTTTGGCCCGTAATACGTCGATCTGACTGCCGCGCTCAGCGGTTTCTGCCAGGACGCGGACCTCGTTGTTCATGACTTCCATAAATCCACCGCTCAGGGCTACCTTTTTAATCGCACCGCTGGCATCAGTGTATCTCATGATACCTATGCCCAGGGCTGCGATCATCGGAGCATGGTTCCTCATGACACCCAGTTCGCCGTAGACTTCCGGTACGACTACAAATTGGGCCTCATCCTTGAATAAACGTTCCTCCGGGGTTACGATTTCGAGCATGAAGGTTCCTGCCATGGGCTACGCCCCCAATCGTTTAGCTTTGGCGATTGCCGTTTCAATGTCCCCCACCATATAGAACGAATCTTCGGACAGAGCGTCGTGTTTGCCTTGCAGAACCTGGGCGAAAGACTCAACCGTATCGCCAACTCTTACATATATTCCCGGGCTGCCGGTGAACTGTTCGGCAACGTGGAAGGGCTGGGACAGGAATCTCTGGATCTTTCTGGCTCTGGCAACAACGACTTTGTCATCATCGGATAATTCATCCATACCCAGAATGGCGATGATGTCCTGCAGTTCCTTATATCTCTGCAGGATCTGCTGTACGCCGCGGGCGGTGAAGTAGTGCTTATCTCCCAGGATCTGGGGGTCCAGTATACGGGAAGTCGAATCCAGCGGATCCACCGCCGGGTAAATGCCCAGCTCGGAAATGGCACGGGAAAGAACCGTGGTAGCGTCCAAGTGCGCGAAGGTGGTGGCCGGCGCAGGGTCGGTCAAGTCGTCCGCAGGCACATATACGGCCTGGGCGGAAGTGATAGATCCTTTGCGGGTACTGGTGATGCGCTCTTGCAGCAAGCCCATATCGGTAGCCAGGGTTGGCTGGTAACCAACGGCGGATGGCATGCGGCCCAGCAGAGCGGATACTTCGTTGCCGGCCTGTGCGAAACGGAATATATTGTCGATGAATATCAGCACGTCCTGTCCGCCTACGTCACGGAAGTACTCCGCAACCGTCAGACCGGTCAAGCCGACCCGCAGGCGGGCTCCGGGAGGTTCGTTCATCTGGCCGAAGATCAGGGCGCATTTCTCGATAACGCCGGACTCCACCATTTCACCCCAGAGGTCGTTGCCTTCACGGGTCCTCTCGCCCACGCCGGTGAATACTGAATATCCGCCGTGCTCATAGGCGATGTTTCTGATCAGTTCCTGAATTATAACCGTCTTGCCAACTCCGGCCCCGCCGAACAGCCCGATTTTTCCTCCCTTGGCATAGGGGCAAATCAGGTCGGCAACCTTGATGCCGGTCTCCAGCAACTGGGTCGCCGGCAATTGGTCTACCAACTTGGGGGGGTCACGGTGGATTTCCCAGTAGTCAGCGGCATTTACCGGTCCGCCTTCGTCCACCGGTTCTCCCAGCACGTTCAGGATACGTCCCAGACATCCGTCCCCGACGGGAACCTTGATGGCAGCGCCGGTATTGACTGCTTCCATGCCCCGGTTAACACCATCGGTAGGGCTCAGCGCGACACACCTGACAATGTCGTTACCCAGCAGCTGGAATGCTTCCAGGGTAATGTCGATGTTGCGCTCTTCATTTTTTATGGTAATAGCGTTCATTAGATCCGGTAACTCATTGGCTTTGAAGCGTATGTCCACCACCGCGCCGATAACCTGAGTTACCTCACCTTTTGTTACATTCGCCATTCTCTACTTTCCTCCTTCTATTGAGAGCTTCGGCTATTTCTTAAGAGCTTCGGCGCCACCAACAATATCCAGTATTTCATCGGTTATTGCCGCCTGCCTGACTTTGTTCATCTTAAGGGTCAGGCTGTCAATGATTTCTCCAGCATTGTCACTGGCGTTGCCCATAGCCGTCATTCGAGCCCCATGCTCACTTGCCTTGCCTTCCAACATGGCATGGTAGATCTGACTGCCGACATACCGGGGGAGCAAAGTTACCAATATCTCCTCGGCACTGGGCTCATAGATATACTCCACATTAAATTTCTCTTCAGAAGCGGAAGCCTCCGGAGGCTCAATGGGAAGCAGCTTGACTATAGTGGGTACCTGGCGCAGGGCGTTTATAAACTTCGCATACACTATGTTGATTTCGTCGAACTCTTCATTCTCGTAAGCATTGATAACATACTGCGCGATTTCCCTGGCATCAGCGTAACTAATTTTGTCCCCCAGGTTCACGAACTCAGCCTCCAGGCCACCCCGTTTACGGAAGAAATCACGCGCTTTTCTCCCTACTGCAATAATTCCCTTGGCCGGATTTCTCTCATCTGCAGCTATATGGTCGGTACAGGCCCTGATTATATTGGTGTTGTACCCACCGCACAAACCTCTGTCTGCGGTTACCACGATATATCCGACCTTGGAGACTTCAGCCCTTTTCTTCAGCAGCGGGTGTTCGACATCAACTGACAATCCCGCCAACCGGGCTAGAGTGCCCTGCAAGGTCTCGGTATAAGGACGCGAATCCTCGGCAGCTTCCTGGGCGCGGCGCAGTTTGGCAGCTGCCACCATCTTCATAGCTTTAGTGATTTTCTGCGTACTCTGTACGCTGCGTATCCTACGCTTAAACTCTCTTACCCCTGCTCCTGCCATATCTCATCACCGCCTAAACTAGGAACGTGGACTTGAAATCTTGAATAGCCTTAACTAGTTCCGCATTCGTTTCACTGGTGATCTGTTTGGTCTCGGAGATGGATTTGAGCACATTGGTATTACTCTTCAGGTACTTCAGGAAGTCCACTTCGAAGGGAGCGATCTGCTCCTTCGGTACATCATCCAGATAACCGTTTACGCCGCAGAATATAATCGCTACTTGTTCTTCCATGGGCATGGGAACATATTGTCCCTGCTTCAGAACCTCGGTTACTTTCTCACCGCGGGTTAGACGGGCCAGGGTAGCTTTGTCCAGGTCGGAGCCGAACTGGGCGAAGGCCGCCAGCTCACGGAACTGGGCCAGGTCCAACCGCAGCTGTCCGGCGACGCTCTTCATTGCTTTGGTCTGAGCGGAACCGCCTACGCGGCTTACTGACAGACCGGCGTTGATGGCCGGGCGCTGACCGGCATAGAAGAGGTCGGTTTCCAGGTATATCTGTCCATCAGTGATGGAAATGACGTTAGTCGGGATATAGGCCGATACGTCGCCGGCCTGGGTCTCGATGATGGGCAGTGCCGTGATGGAACCGCCACCGTGCTCTTCATTGAGTTTGCAGCCCCTCTCCAGCAAGCGGGAGTGGAGGTAGAAAACGTCTCCGGGATATGCTTCACGTCCGGGAGGACGGCGGAGCAACAGGGACATTTCGCGATAGGCTACTGCGTGTTTGGACAGGTCATCATAGATAATCAGGACGTCTTTGCCCTGGCCTTCCATGAATTCCTCAGCCATAGCTACACCTGCATACGGAGCCAGGTACAGCAATGGTGCAGGTTCGGAAGCAGTGGAGGCAACTATGATCGTGTAGTCCATGGCGCCCATCTCTTCGAGTTTGGCATGGATGCCGGCGATGGTGGACTGTTTCTGCCCTATACCAACGTAGATGCAGATCATATCCTTCTTGACCCTCTGGTTGATGATCGCATCGATAGCGATGGCGGTCTTGCCCACCTGGCGGTCGCCGATGATCAATTCGCGCTGGCCGCGGCCGATGGGTACCATGGAGTCGATACATTTCAGTCCAGTCTGCATGGGAACATTAACCGGAGCTCTGGTTACCACCCCGTGGGCCACTTTCTCTACCGGTTTGAAGGTATTGGTATTGATGGGGCCCTTGCCGTCCAGGGGCTGTCCCAGAGGGTTAACTACCCGTCCCAGCATGGCATCCCCGGTGGGAACCTCCATGATTCTGCCGGTAGCTTTTACGACGTCGCCTTCTTTAATGTGTTCATATTTGCCGAGCAGCACGGCTCCGACATTATCTTCTTCCAGGTTCAGCACCATTCCGAAGGTGTCACCCGGGAATTCCAGCAATTCACCGGCCATAGCTCCCTGCAGTCCATAGACGCGGGCGATACCATCACCGACATAGATTACTGAGCCTACATTGCTGACCTCGACCTCGGCTTGATAGCGCTCCAGTTGCTGTTTCAATATGGCGCTAATCTCTTCCGGTCTAATACTCATTTAAATGCTCACCCCTATCGAATTAACTTATCTTTGCAGCTGTGAGGTTTTTCTTCAGCATCTCTAATTTCTTGGCCACTGAGGCGTCGATTATCTTGTCGCCTATCCTTATCTTTAACCCGCCGATCATGGATGGGTCAACGCTAAGGTCCAATTTGATAGTTTTGCCGGTGGAACGCGACAGGTTATCAGCCAGGGTTTGAACGTCCTGTTCAGATACCGGCATAGCTGAGATGAGTTCCGCTTTTTTGATGTTGCGGGATTCGTCAGCCATATCCTCATATTCTTGATGGATCAGTTCCAGATAAGTCTCACGCTTCTTATCTATCACCAACAACAAGAAATTAAGAGTCAAAGGTGATACCGCCTGGGCGAAGACCTTGGTGGCCAATTCCTTCTTTTCCTTGGCAGGTACCAGGGGATGGGCAAAATATTCCCCAAGACCTTCGGTCTCTTTTATGCTCTGAACCACTTTACCCAGTTCAGCCTGATAATCGTCTATCTTGTCTGCTTCACGGGCAATGCTAAAAAACGCTTCAGCATAGCGCCTGGCGACGCTCTTGTTTAGCATAGCAAATCGCCCGCTTCGCTTACGAATTCTTTAACCATCTTCTGATGGTCGGCCTCGGTGATAGCTCTGCCCAAAACTTTCTCCGCAGCCTGCAAAGCCAGGTTAGCTGCCGTGTCTTTGAGTTCTGCCTTGGCTTGTTGAGTAGCAGCCGCGATTTCAGTGGTTCCTTTGGCAACTATCGCAGCATACTCTTCTTTGGCTTTGGCCAGCATGTCGTTCTTGGCGTCTTCAGCCGACTTGGTGGCACGAGCCACGATTTCCTGGGCTTCCTTACGGGATTCAATAAGATTGGCCTGAGCTTCTTTCCTCATCTGCTCGACTTCAACCTTCAGCGCTTCTGCGTGCTTGATAGAGCTTTCAATAGTAGTTGCTCTTTGTTCCAGCATATTGCTGACCGGATTGTAAGCAAACTTATAAAGAACTGCCAGCAAGCAGAAGAAGTTTACCGCGGACCAGCCTATGACGTAGAGGTTCCCGAATGCGGGGGGTTTCCCCTCCGGGGCTGCGACCGGCACTGTGGCGGCTCCTTCTGAAGCGTAACAGAGAGCTACAAATCCCATTACCATAATTAAGGATAAAAGGAGGCCTAATAGATAAATCCATTTGTTCCTCTTCACGGATATGTTACCTCCAATCTCTCTTGTGCTAAAGTAAATGTGCGATAGGGCCCGGGTTAAACCAGTATATGTACCTGCCCTACCGCCCTCCAGTAACTTCTGACTGGTTAGATTGTCAATAGACCTTGGGTTTGGTGACTGAACCTACATTTTTCCTACCAGCATGAACGCGATCAACAGACCATAAATGGTTAAGGTTTCAATAAAGGCCAAGCTGATGAACAGTAAAGTTCTGATGTCTCCGCCTACTTCGGGCTGTCTGGCAATAGCTTCGATCGCTTTGCCTCCGGCAATACCCATACCTACACCACCACCCAGACCGGCGATGGATACGGCGATTCCAGCTCCTATTGCTATGCTCATTTTTTCCCCTCCTTTCCTGCTGCAATGCATTATACATTGGCAAAAATAATATGGTTAATTTTAATGACCCCCACCTGAAGATGCAGCTATGTAACTAGCCGACAACAACGTAAACACAATCGCCTGTATGGCTCCCAACATGACGGCCAGACCCATCAGAGCCGTCGGTACGAAAAATGGCGCTAAGAACAACAGATAAGCAACAATCATTTCTTCACCAAATATATTGCCAAATAGACGAACGGTGAGGGATAGCGGGTGGGCTATTTCTTCGAGTAAGTTAAGTGGCAGGAATGCCGGGTTGGGACTGATGAAGTGCCCCAGGTAATGAGCACCGTGTTCAGAGAAACCTGCATAGTGAACGGTCAAGGCTGTGATCAACGCCAAGGTCGCAGTAACATTCCAGTTACTGGTCGGCGGCTGGAATCCCTGAATATGAGCCGCGCCCGGGATCAGACCGCTGTAATTGCTGCAGATTATGAACAGGAAGAATGTTGACAGCAATGGAGCATATTTCTTGGCAATATGTTCCTCATCCATCACCTGACCGAAGAAATTATAGGTGAACTCCACGATCATTTCTAATCCATTTTGCATTCCGCGCGGAATAACCTGCATGTTACGAGATCCCATAAATGCAAACAAACCTAGAACTAATACTAATGCCCACTGAGTTACAACGAGATGATCTACCGGAATTGGGCCCAAATGAAACAATACACTATCCCACATACCAAATATCATCTTTTCTCCCCCCTTCCAATTTAGATTTATTTTTAGTTTTGTCGATCTGCCAGACGGTGGCCGGACCCAAAACTTCAAACCTGATTATGTAGTGGTCCTTTCCCTATAGGGCGACGTATGACCAGGACTATTGCTGGTCCTGGTCGCTTTCCTTCTGGGCTGCATTTCTTTGGCGCTCCCGTTCCATAAGTGCATCCCACATTATTTTCCCGGCAGTGGCAGCCCCCAATACGAACCCCAAGATGGTTAAAAGCGGAGACATGTCGAACTTGGTATCCAACCATCTGCCCCCTAGCAGCCCAATGGCCAGAACTGCGGCTACATTGGTAGCCAGATTGACCGCCATGGTCAGAGATTTTGCCCAGTTCTGCTTTTTTTGAGCCATCGATAATCTCCTTGCTGCTGCGGGAAAATATATTTGTGCAATATCCCCTGATACCAATTCTACATACTTCTTCAAAACCCTTTTTGCAGACTCAAATTTTCTGATATTTTTTTGGCGACGGCACGACTATCCGCTACCGCGACCTGGAGCAATCCGCCTTATAATTGCCTTTACGTTCCCTTGTATCCATATGTATATCTGAAGCCCACTGGGTCCTCAAGATTCTGCCCCTTATTTGGTCACGTAAGATATGTGTATTCGCCGTCCAATTTCAAAACCCTGCAAATTCTAAAATTTTATTGGCGCCAAATATTGCCAGCAGCTACCGGCTGAGATATCCCTTCTGCTCAAGTTTCTCCATGTGCTTGAGCAGCATTGCTTCGATGTCGATTCCGAATCTCTCCTCCATCACGAACATCATGGTCACCGCGGTCTGGGCCACATCAAGCAGTTCCTTGGCGATCTCCTCCACTACCGCGGCTTCGTCCAGGTGGATGATTTCGCCGCTCAGGCCCCGGTATTTTCCTATACACTGGGCGAGTTCCCCGGCTTCCTCCATCAG
>JAAZOA010000359.1 GCA_012798055.1 Syntrophomonadaceae bacterium
CGAGCATCTTTACCGCTAAAGATAAGCATGACTTCTTGGTTATAAGATGACTGGCGCAACGTTATGCGGCACCCATCCTGAACTCTCAGATTAGTGAGGTCATCTTGCAGATAGCGGCTTATTTCCTCCATGTCCTGGCTTATGAGCAGGCATGTGTCAATCGTCACCAGTTCCCGGCTGCCTGGCCGGAAATAGCCCATCAATATCCTCCCGCCCAAAGTGCCGGTGTGCCATTCAACCTTGTTGCGATAGCGCCAGGGATCTTCCATTCCCAGCACAGGCTCTACTTTGACTGCAATGCCGCCAATTCTTTCTATTGCATCCTGTACTACCTGTCCTTTCAGCTGCAATTGACGCGGGTAACTCATATGCTGATATTGACAACCCCCGCAGGCAAAATAATGCGGACAAGGAGGCTCAGTGCGGTCAGGAGAAGGCTCCAAAACCTGGATGAGCCTGGCCCGGGCATAAGATTTCCGGTTGTCAATCATCTCGATATCAATGATCTCTCCGGGAATAGTCCCGGGAATAAACACAGCTTTTCCCTCGATCCGAGCTACACCTTCTCCATTGTGGGTGATACTATCTACATGACAGCGCAATTCATTTCCCCCATGTTTTTCTAAATGTTAAAAGAGCGGAAAATTATGTTTTCCGCTCTGCATGAATGATTTCTTCCCAACTTTCCTATCCAGCTGAAGTCATCAGTTGGCGCCCCTCATTGAAGGCAGCCAGATTTACCTCCAGGGCTTTAGGGGGCACAATTTCCCGTATGGCATCAACTACCTGGTCCTCAGGGAGATTGATGGCCTGGCTAAGCATACCCACCAGCACTACATTGGCTGCCTTGATGTTGCCGCATCCCTCAGCAATACTGGTTGCATCGACTATCACAGTCCTGGGAACCAAGCCGGCTATTTTGTTGTGGATGTCATCAGGATACTTGGCTTTGCCGCTCATCACTGGCAGGGGGTTCACCCGTTCATTATTGATTATCACCATCCCGCCCGGTTTCAAATAATCAAGCCAGCGTGCAGCCTCGATCTTTTCAAAAGCCAGGAGCACATCCGCCGTGCCTTTGCTGATGATGGGGGAATAGATCTTGTCCCCGTAGCGGACCTGGGTTACCACGCTGCCCCCCCTCTGCGCCATACCATGTACTTCAGATACCTTGACATCATATCCCATCGCGACTACAGCTTGGGCTATGATCCGGCTGGTTAACAGAGTGCCTTGCCCGCCTACCCCGACTATCATGATATTGGTGGTTTGTCCTAGCATTTCTTATCCCTCCACTTTCTTGATGGCATCGAAGGTACAGACCTGGGGACAGAGACCGCAAGCTACACAATTATGATTCATGACCGCTAGCTTTTCTTCATCGAGGAATGAAACCCCGGCACAACAAGTCCTGAGGCAAAGCCGGCACCCTTTGCAGAGCTCTTTGTCGACATAATACCTTTCTGTCTGTACAACCTTATTGAGGAGCACACAGGCACGTTTAGCAATTATTACGGACGGTTCTCTTCGGTTCAGTTCCTCTTTCAGCGCAGTCTGCAGCTGGTCCAGCTGCAAGGGGTCAACGACCCTCACGTTCTTTATCCCCACCGCTTTTACCAATGCTACGAGGTCTAACTTGGGGCTGGGCTCGCTGCGGATATTCATCCCCGTGGCCGGATGATCTTGGTGTCCGGTCATCGCGGTCGTATCGTTGTCAAGAATCAGGACTGTGGATGTCCCCTGATTGTAGACAATATCGATCAGGGGGGTTATTCCGGAATGTACAAAGGTTGAATCACCGATCACGGCAACGGTCCTGGAGGCGAATTCTTCGCCCCGGGCCTTTTCCATGCCTAAAGCCGAACCGATGCTCGCCCCCATACAGATGCAGGCATCCATGGCTTCCAGCGGGCTGAGCGCTCCCAGAGTATAACAACCAATGTCCCCCATGACTACGAGCCTCATCTTATGCAGGGTATGGAAAACCCCGCGGTGAGGACACCCCGGGCATAACAGCGGAGGTCGGGGAGGTACCTCTTTGTCCAGGCCAAAACCAACTGCAGGTTGAGTCCAGGATAGTTTTTCGGCGATCATTTCCGGACTATACTCGCCCTGCAAAGTAAAAATCTCTTTACCTTCGGCTTTGATCCCCCAGGACTTAACCTGTTCCTCGATGACTGGTTCAAGTTCCTCTATCACTACCAATCTTTCCACTTGGGAGGCGAAGTCGGTTATCAGCCTTTGCGGGAGAGGATTGGTTATACCCAGTTTCAGGATGGAGGCTCCAGGCAGGGCTTCTTTTACGTACTGATAAACCACCCCGCTGGTAATTATACCCAGCTCTTTGTGCCCCCATTCGATCCGGTTCAGAGGACTGGTCTCAGCATATTCCCTCAGCTTGTGGAATTTCTTTTCCACTTCCGCATGGCGCATGCGGGCATGTCCAGGCAGCATTACAAATTTAGGCCCATTTTTTCGGTAAGCTTTCATCTGTACTTCTTTTTTCTCGCCTTCAGCCACCATGGTCTGGGAATGGGCGAGGCGGGTGGTTATGCGCAGCATCACCGGTGCATCGAATTCTTCACTAATCTCAAAGCCCAGGCGGGTAAAATCAAGAGCTTCCTGGCTGTCAGCAGGCTCCAAAACCGGCACTTTGGCGAAACGCCCGTAACCTCTATTATCTTGCTCATTTTGGGAGGAATGCATGCCGGGGTCATCGGCGGATATGAACACCAGGCCGCCGTTTACCCCAGTATAGGCAAAAGTGAACAGAGGATCGGCGGCCACATTCACACCTACATGTTTCATGGCTACAAGAGTACGCGCACCGCCGATAGAAGCACCTGCGCCTACTTCCATAGCCACTTTTTCATTCGGCGACCACTCAGCATATACCCCTTCATACTGGGCAAAGGTGCTTACTATCTCGGTGCTGGGTGTTCCGGGATAGGCGGCAGCTACTGTTGCTCCCGCTTCATAAGCGCCGCGAGCTATGGCCGCATTGCCAATCATCAATTTCTTCATCTAAATCCTCCGTTCTGTAACAGGATACTGTATTCTGTGCCATTCACTGATGACTCCGCTCAGCAGTCCCGCCATATTATACACCAGAGCCAGTCCCGGCCTTCTTTGGGCTCTCGTTAACTGCTGTGCATGTTTGGTATCGACAATGCCGGTTATAGCAATCTGCCCGACTGTAGGCAGATTCCTGGCCAGAGCTTTGCCGGGAACAATTCCGCCTTTTTTGATTCGTATCAAGCCTATTTCATCTTCTCTGCCCGCAGATGCATCCACTGCGACCACGATCCGGTCCCCATTGGCTTCTCGGGCATTTTTGAGCCCTGAAACCAGATTTTGCGCATGCAAGGGCCGATCGAGCGTGCCATAGACGATCAGTTCAGGTTCAAGCGAACTGAGCATAGAGCCGGTCAGAGGCCCAAAACAATCTAAAACATGACGGTCAGTACCGATGAATATAAACATCGGTTCTTTTTGGGTATCCTCCAAGGCCACTGTCAAAGCTTTGACAAGAATGGCTAGAGCCGCTTCTTGCCGGTGATGGACTTCAGCTAAAACCATTTCTTATTCCTGCTCCGCCAAAACCTTTTTGAGTCCATTGATAAAACGCTCATTTTCTTGCCGGGTCCCGACGGTGACCCTTATGAAGGTTGGGTACCCAAATGTATCGCCGGTACGCACGATAATCCCCAACCTCAGCAGGGCTTTGAAGACTGCCTGGCAGTCTCTGCCCGAGTCCAGAAAGATGAAGTTGGACTCAGTAGGTACATACGCCAGCCCCATCTCATTAAACATTTCGTAGAGGTATTCTTTGCCTTGCGAGTTGACCCGGCGGCTTTCTTCCACATGCCGGATGTCATCGATGGCTGCCAGTGCACCGACTTGGGCCAATAGATTCACATTGAACGGTTCGGTGATCATCTCCAGGGCCTGAGCTATCTCCGGGGTGGTGAAACCGTAGCCTATCCTGAGCCCCGCCAGCCCGTAAATCTTGCTGAATGTGCGCAAGACGATGGCATTGCGATCAGCCTTTACATATTTCAATCCGCTAAGAAAATTGGGATTTTCCACGTACTCCTGGTAGGCTTCATCAAAAACCACCAACACATCTTCCGAGATCCGGTCCATAAAGCTCTGCATCGCTCCTGCATCGACGATTGTGCCGGTGGGATTGTTGGGATTACAAATGAATACCATCTTTGTCCGGGGCGTTACCGCCGTCAGTATCTTTTCCAGGTCATGGGTAAAATCCTTAAGCGGTATTTCCACACATTCCGCGCCCATAATTCTGGCCGTAAATTCGTATTCGGCAAAGGAGGGCTTGGCGTAGATGATCCCGTCACCACTACTCAGAAAAGCCATCGCCAGCAACATCAGTATCTCGTCTGAACCGTTGCCAACCACTATGGACGACTCGCTGATCTTATGAACTTCAGCTAGGCGTTTTTTAAGTTCGAAACAATTGGCATCGGGATAATGGTGCATCTGTCCCAGGGCCTCACTTATGGCTTCCCTGGCTTTAGGAGAAGTCCCCAGAGGATTCTCATTGGATGCCAGCTTGATTATGTCTTTTATTCCCAGTTCTCTTCTGACTTCTTCAATGGGTTTGCCGGGCACGTAAGGTTTCAGGCTGAATATCTCCGGCCTGGCCTTCCTTGTTACAAAGTCGCGCATCACAAAATCTCCCATCAACCATAGTCCATGGTCATCATTAATAGCTCTAAATCGTTAATCCCTTAACGATTTATTATACCGCAACAGATCGCGAATGGTATCGATATTTCTGGTTTGGGACAACAAATCGCTAAAATCCATATTTACCAGAGTCGCATGAACGATGTCGCGCAATTCTTTGTCCGGGTGACTGCCTTCCCATTCCCGGAGCAAGCTTACCAATCCGCAATCATCCTTCCCCATCATAACCAGGTCCAAGATGGAAAGCAGGCAGTGCATCTCTTCTTTGGTGAGTATATTCTTCTGCAGGTGAAGATTGAGGATGAGATTCACCGTATCATCGTATATTTTCTTGCGCTTGCTGTCCCAATCTATCATCAGGCGACTACCTTGGTTACATCCCTCATGGTCTGTCGCTGCAAATCGAAATGAATTGGGAAACCTATGCCGCTTTGACCATCGCGGTTTTTTTCCACGAAGATCATATAATTGGGCACAATATCGTATTTCCTCAGCTCCAGGTTTTCCTCCTGATCCTCCTGGGATATGGGAGTCAGTTTAAGCATCAGGTCACATTCGTTCTTCATGCGCTTGGCACCCTGCAGGGTACCGTCGGGATTAAGCTGCACAAGGCACATAACCACTATTTGCAGGTTCTGAGCCAACATCTTTAGGGTTTTGACTATCTGTTCCAGTACCTGCCACTCCTGCAACCTGGGATCAAATTTATCCATGCGTCCCACATAATCGACTATCATCATGTCTATGCTTTTCTGGGCCTTGAATTTGCGCGCTATAGAGATGGCCTTCTCGGGGGTCAGGTTGGGACAGGGGTATGAATAAAAACCGCTTTCCTTCAGTTCGGCATAGCCTCGCAAGATGCGGGATAGTTCGGACTCGGTAAGTTCACCACTTCTTACTTTATCATGCGGGATCCCGGAAAGGATGGAGCCCCAGCGCAAGGCTATCTGGGTCCGGCTCATTTCGGTATTCAGGTACAATATATTTCGCTTCTCTTTGATGGCTACAGCTTCAGCTGTATGCAGCGCAAACGAGGTTTTGCCATGACCGGTTTGAGCACCCAAGATTACGAGGTCGCCCGGCTTATAGCCCAAGGTGATGCGATTGAGGTTATAGAAACCCGTAGTAACACCATCCAGGGGTATGACACCCTTATGTTTGTCCTTTATCTCTTTGTAGTGCATGAAACGCTTTTCTACTTCTTCATAGCCTAGCTTGGCCAAGTCTGATGGGTCGTCCACGTGATCGTCGATTTCCAGAGCGGTGAGATTGGTCAATTCCTCCTCCGCTGCCAACAGCAGTTGTTCAACGTCCCGCTCTGATTCTGACTGGAGCGATTGGATATTGTGCTTCAGAAATGCGTAGAACTTGCGCAGCCGGCTGCGGTCTCTCACCTTTTGTATCCAATATTTGATATTCCCATCGTAAATATAATGCTCGGCTATATATTTGATTTCCTCGCTGTCACGTGTGTTGGTCAACATCCCTAAATTATGCGCTTCCTTGATCAGTTCCACATAGGTAGGGCGGATTTCCCTTTCGTAAAGGCTCTTAGTCAATTCGTATATGGTTGCATGCTGGGGGGAATAAAAATCCGATCCCTGCATGGCATTACAAACCTCAATACAGGCTTCTTCCGAATGTAGCATCGAAGACAGTACCCGCCGCTCACTCTCCAGATCGAAAAGGGTTGCTTCTATATCACGTTCTGCCATGTCTTTTGCA
>JAAZOA010000360.1 GCA_012798055.1 Syntrophomonadaceae bacterium
CATTCGAAATATTGAAAGGAGGTCTCATGCATGATTCGAAAGACAAAAAGTAAACCATTCGTCGCTTTAATGGCAGTGGCCCTAATCCTTTGCTTGATGGCGCCGGCAGTATTTGCTAATACCGAACCTATTGATGTCGGAATCGATATCAAACCGTTCAGCTGCCCTAACGCCATTAACCTCACTAACCAAGGTACCCTGCCGGTAGCAATTTTCGGTTACCCTGGCGTTATTGATGTGATGGAAATAGATCCGGCAACAATCGAGCTGGGCGGGGTATCCCTTGCTGTCAAGAAAAACGGCAAACTGTTTTTTGCTTACGAAGACAACAATTTGGATGGAATTATGGACATGATCTGTCACTTCAGCATTCCTCAATTGACAGCAGGTCCGGACCCTGCTCTGGACGCTGACACCGATTACTTGTTCCTAACCGCGCAATTATATAATGGAACCCCCATCAGCGGAGAAGACATACCTTGGGTAGTTCCCTGGCAATAATTTGTTCTACTAGTCGATTAATTAAGAAAGGGACGGGGCAACCCGTCTCTTTCTTGTTAAAAAGTATAAATCATTTTTAACAGGATTATTGCCCCCTGGTGTCAAATTGCCTATTATCAGGAAAAACCGGAGGTTTTCTCATGAAGCGCATTGGAAGAATCACGCTGGCTTTCGTACTGGTAATTGTATTGTTTGCTGCAGGCTACATATCTTACACCTACCGCGAGGAGGTGATTGCCTATTTTCTCCTGCAGGACGGTATTGCGCAAAGATATGAGGAGTCCCCAAGTGTACCGGTTTTGCCCAGGCCGGAAATCCTGCCTGGATCAGAAGCCTCCCCGCCTGCCGAAACCCCGCCTCAAGAAAAAGGTACGGTAGTCTTTCTTGGGGATTCCATAACTTACCGCTGGGAAATGCCAGATGAGATCAGAGGATATCGGATCATAAACTGCGGTATAGACGGCAATACCACAGCGGGCATGTTATTGAGGTTCAATCATGATGTCATCGAATCGGGTCCCGAACGAGTAGTCATATTGGGGGGAATAAACGACCTGTTGATCGCCTCCCAATACGACATGATAGTAATGGATCTACAACTGGAGAAATCTGCAGAAAATATCCGGCTAATGACCAGGTTGGCCAAAAACGCTGGCATCAGACCGGTGTTGTGCTCGGTTTTACCAGTAGCAGTCAACTTCTACCAATCCCCCCTCGAAATAAACCAGGCAGTTAAAAACCTGAATATCTCCATAAAAAAGATCGCTGCTCAGGAAAAAGTTGAATATGTGGACCTCTGGCCGATGGTTACTGATCCTGCGACCGGCTTTTTACGAAATGAATATGCCCTTGAGGATGGGATCCATTTGACAGATCAAGCCTATGATCGATTAGTCAATGTTTTCTATCAGATTTTGAGTTAGTGGCATATGACGACGATTTCTGTTCCCTCAACATATAACCAGGCTTCATTGGGGCAAAAGCATATTCGGTCACGGGCAGCCCTTTCGAATCTCTACCGATGTTCAAAAACCTCCACATCGGTCACATACAGTATCTCACAAGAACCGTTGCCGGTGTCATTCCTGGTCAGACTGGTTTTCCAGGCCCCATCCTTGAAATTCGCGTTGACTAAAAATCCTTCCAGCCGTATGTGGTCATTCTCGTCTATCCCCTTGATGACCCGGAGAACATGACTGCTGCTGTGGATCAGATGGACATTGGCGGAGTGGCTGGCAATATAGTCCGGGCTGACCGTCATACCTGGCGACCAGTGGTAAAAGTAGAACCTCCCGCTCTGCCCGTAGCTGATATGCGAATCTATGACGGGGTCGTTCAGTGTTCCCCAGGCCAAAGCCAGGTCATACTTGGAGATTTGGGCCGCATAATCCGACTGACGGTTTTTACTCTTGACTACCGCTTCGATTGAATAACGGGCCAGCAGAGATAAGGCCACATCTCCCCGGTCACCCTTGATGAGGACGGTCTCGGCAGCACCCAGGTTGCTCTGGACCGGGTCGGCTATGAATCCGGTATACGGCTCTTTCGGAAACCAGGACAGGGTTACGATGACCATCGGCACCACAAGTACCACGGCCAAATATCTAAAATTAATTTTCATTTACCAGCTCATACCCCATCAATATCAATCAGTCTCCACCATATCGTCATAATTATTTACCGGGCAAGTTTTCATCACCCAATCCGATACACGGGGGACATGCGCTAAATTATAGTAAAAACATCCCTGCCGCTGTGTGGTTTTGACGCCTATTTACAGCTCTTATTCACCTCTGTCATGGTTGGGACGTTATCGTCTTGAATCGACTCCAAGCCCAGATCGATCATGATTGAGTTCAGCCTATCCTTGTCCGGAGGGGGTAAAGATATTTTATCGATATTTGTGACGGATTCCAAACCGATATCCTGTAAAATGATGTCTATGGTCTCCTTATCCATTTGGTATCCCTCCCTAACGCTGAAAAATCTTTGGATAATTAACGCCTATTGATTACCTCTATGATAATCCCGACAAATTCATCCTTTCAATAGACCGGGTACATAAACTGACCTGGTGCAGACAAAATGCGGAGCAAGAAGATAACCTTTGCAATTTAAGATTTGGGGACGGATAATGGGGGAAAGAGGTCCGGAAGCCGACGTTTTTCATAACATTTATCCGAGGGGGTAAAAACATGGATTTGTTCGAAGATTCGCCCAACACAGAACCCAAAGATCCCCAACTGATCAATCGTCCCACAGCTAAAGAAAAGAAAGCCCTGGGTATAGGCGCATTGTTGTTTGCAGGTGCGGCAGCCGGATACGTCCTTTTCACTACTTCGGGCAAGCTTTTACTGAAGATGATTAATAAGTCCACCAAGTAAGCCAGTTAAATATAGGCAATCTAAAAGGGAGGCCGTTTTGGCCTCCCTTGTATTCTCCTGGCGTGATGTGCGGCTTTATGCCGAAACATTATTCGCAACTGAACGGTCTGAGCTATGATAGCTGTATGGATCTGCAGCTACGATAATGGACTTATCTCGCAAGAACTTGAAAAACTTGCATTCCAGAGAGTTTTTCTCCCTTGGGGAAAGATCTTGATATGGTTTTCCTTCCACTTCTTCGTACCATACTCTGAAAGTCAATGGATATCCTCCTCTCGATTGCAGCGGAGAAATCAATCAGGTCAAAGGCTCATCTGAGGCCAATGTCCCCTTGTCAATTAAATACGCACTGTCATGAGATTATGAGGGGGTGCGTGGGATAGAAAATTTTTCGACTTTTTCACACCGAGATCCTCAGGCGGCATCTTTGAACTGGGTTCTATACAGCTCGGCATATACGCCGCCCTGGTCCACTAATTGCTGGTGGATGCCTCTCTCGACTATTTTCCCGTCCTTGACCACCAGGATCTGATCCGCGGCCAGGATAGTGGAGAGCCGGTGGGCGATGATCAGGCTGGTGCTCCTGGCCAGCAGTGGCTCTATGGCTTCCTGGATCAGTTGCTCCGAGATGGAATCCAGCGAGGAGGTGGCCTCATCGAAAATCAGCAGGGCCGGTTTCCGCAGGATGATCCTGGCGATGGACAGGCGCTGCTTCTCTCCGCCGGAAAGCTTCATCCCCCGGTTGCCCACCAGGGTATCATAGCCCTGGGGCAGGCCGCTGATGAAATCATGGATGTTGGCTTCCCGGCAGGCCTGTTCCAGCTCGGACTGGGTCGCATCGGCCTTGGCATAGAGCAGGTTTGCCCGGATAGTCCCGTTGAACAGGTAGGTATCCTGGGTCACGACCCCGATATTGCGGCGCAAGGTGTCCAGATCCATCCGCCTGATATCTGTCCCATCGATTAAGATCCTGCCCCCCGTCACATCATACAGCCTGGGAATCAGGCTTATTATGGTGGATTTGCCAGCCCCCGAAGGACCTACGATAGCTGTGGTATGGCCTTTTTCGATATGGAAATCGATGTCTTTCAAGACCGGCTGCCCCTGGTTGTAGTGGAAATAGACATGGTCGAAGGTGAGACTGCCCTGAATTTTACTGGGAACTACAGCATCCGGGGCATTGTCGATCTCAACCGGCAGGTCGAAATATTCGAAGATACGGGTGAACAGGGCCAGGGAGCGGATCAGGTCCACCTGTATATTCAAAAGGGAATTGACCGGAAAGTACATGCGGCTCAAGAGAGCCACCATCACTGTGATATCGCCGATAGTGAGGCTGGTATTGCCGTACCTGATGATCAGGAGCCCCCCCACCAGGTATATCAGCATCGGGCCTATGTTGGTGAACACGTACATGCTGACCCAGAACCAGCGGCCTGCCATGCTCTCCTTGACATTGAGCCGGATCATGGCCCGGTTGGCCTTGTCATAGCGTTCGTACTCCATCTGCTGGTTGACGAACAGTTTGGAGAGCAGCTGCCCGCTGACACTTAAGGTCTCCCCCAGGATCTGGTTGACCTCGTCCTGGTGCTTCTTGGATTCGGTGGTGATCTCCCAGCGCTTTTTACCCACTTTCTTGGTGGGCAGGATAAACAAGGGGGTGACTACCATCCCGATCGCCGCCAGCAGTGGATTTTTGCTGAAGAGGGCCACCAGGGCCACGGTCAGGTTGATCAGGTTCTTGAGGATATTCACCAGGGTGCCGCTGATCACGTTCTCAACCCCGTCGATATCGCTGGTCACCCGGGTGATGATGTCACCCTGCTTGCTGTCGGCAAAGAATCGCTGGGACATCCTCTGCAGGTGCCGATACATCTTGCTGCGCATATCCCCGGTGATGTTGGCTGCCATCCAGACATTCAGGTAACTCTCCAGGACGCCGATCAGGTTGGAAATGATGAGCACCAGGAAGGAGACCACGATCAGAATAACGAGCATCCTCAGGTCGTGTTTGATCAGGCCGTCATCTATTATCTTGCCCGTCAACAGGGTGGGCAAAATGCCAAAAATCGAGGAGGCTATAATAGCAACTATCGCCACTATAAGTTGTTTCCAGTAGGGTATCAGGTAGCTAAAAATGCGTTTCAACAGGGCCAGGGTTATTTCGGGTTTATTGGCCTTTTCCTCTTCGGTTAAAAAACCCCTTCCCCCTCTGACCGGTACAGGTCGCATCGAGATCCACCTCCTAGGTTCTGCCTTTGCATAATCTTCTTTACTCCAGCTCGAAGCCGAATTTACGGGCTATCTTTTCATAGGTTGGTACTGGCACCCCGTACCTGTTACCCATCCGCACCACTTCGAACACCAGGCCATCTATCTCAGATTCCCTGCCCTGGCGCATGTCCCTCTGCATGGAGGTGGCCACAGTGGGCAGGAGATTGCCCAGGATTTCGAGGTTGGTAGCCACGATATCGACCTGGAAAGCTATACCCATGGCCCTGGCCAGGGCTTCGATCTCCCGCATCAGGGCGATGAATGTATCCCTGACCTGGCCTTCCTGCTGAGCTGCGCCCGCATCGATATCGTAATAGGCTCCGCAGGCCGCCATGGGGCTGACATAGGAAAACTTCTGCAAGGCATCCCGCCTGATATTCTCAGACAGGATGGCGGTGATGCCGCTGGCCTCCAGGTCAGCGGCGACCTGCTCCAGAACCGGACGGTATTCCCCGGGGTCTCTCACCCCGAAGACTACCCGGAATATGTCGCCGGACTGCAGGATAGTGCCCGGTTCTGGTATTTCCGCCGCAATATATATGCACCCATCGGTCACCAGGAGTTCGGGCAGCATTTCCTGCATCCTCCCCCCGGTCCCGTAAATATTCAGGAGCGGGATCACC
>JAAZOA010000361.1 GCA_012798055.1 Syntrophomonadaceae bacterium
ATCCCTTACCAGGCGATAGACTATAGGTTGTTCGGACTGAGCTGCCGAAAAATAGCAAACCAGTTTGTTTTTCATGTTAATCCCTCCAGTTTCCGCCTGCAGCGGTAGATTTTTCACGGTTCACCTGGGGCAAAGACTTGAACTGGATGTCGGCATCAGCTGAAGGGATGCCGGCCACTGGCTGGGTTAACTGGAACTGGCCCTTCTGTATCCAACCCTTGAGGATCTCGGCTATCATCCGGGCCCGGGGGTAGCTGGATTGAGGTGTTGTAACCACTTCTTTGCCCTGGAAAATTATTTTGCCGCTCTTCAGCTGTTTGTAATTGACCCTGCCCAAATCCATCGGTTTGGAGTAAGGATAGCCCTCATTGTAATCCACGATCGGGCAATAGATGTCTTCATCCTTGACCGCCGTATAGACGAGCATCTCTTCATCCAGGATGGGTATAGGTATGCCCACCCCCACTGCCAGTGTGGAACCGTAACCGATGAAGCTCAAACCTACCAGCCAGTTGGAATCCATCTGTTTGAGGTCTCCAATCAGGGACAAAGTCCCTGCCCCTGACAATGGAACCCCGTTTGCACCCCGTTCCACATTGGGGTGATGTTGGGTGCCATTCCAAGCCACATAACCAACTCCCCCTCCCAGGAAAATCCGGGTGCCAATACCTATGGTACGGTAGTATGGATCGTTCAGCAGCGGGCTCAATTGCCCGGCGCTGGAGTAGCTGGCATTCCCTACTTTGGGTTTTAGTATGCCCATATAGGTATACAGAGTCCTCTCACCCAGATTGATGGCGCAATTGTAGTTTTGATAAGCATTGCGCGGATTGAAGAGGAAAGCATCATTGACATCATCCAGGGTGATGAAGGTCTCTACTTTCTTATTAGGATAGCAGTCGGTTCCATAAGCGAGGGCTTCCAGCCTTATTTCCCGCCTGGCCACCAGGTCATGAATGACATGGCCTCCTCCGTAACTGAACCGGCCCGGAAAAACCTTGTTTTCCGGATCGTTCTCCGGAAGCTGGGCAGCCCCGATGTAGGCGTCGACCGCTGCTATGCCTGCATATGCCTCTACCCCGTTCAACCACACCTTTTTCATCTTGATGCGCGGATTGGAATGTCCGAAATTGATGAAAGCCCCAGATGAACACATGGGTCCAAAGGTGCCTGTAGTAACCACATCTATTTCACGGGCAGCTTTTTTGACCCCCTTTTCGGCCACTATACCGATGACTTCTTCTGCGGTGACCACGACCGCTTCCCCGCGCCGAATCTTTTCGTTGATTTCTTCATAGCTCTTCTTGGCTGCCATTTCCTCATCCCCTTACTTTAAAAATAGACTCATGAGTCGCTGGGCAGTTTTCACTGCTGCCCGGGCGTCTGCAGAGTAACCATCCGCCCCGATTCTGTCGGCATATTCCTGGTTAAGTACCGCACCGCCAACCATGATCCTGGCTCGCAAGCCGCGCTGCCTGGCGCCGGTTATGACCTCCTGCATGCGCGGCATGGTGGTAGTCATCAAGGCACTCAAACCTATGATGTCGGCATCTTCTCTTTGAGCTGTATCCAGTATAGTTTCAGCCGGTACGTCTTTTCCCAGGTCGATGATGCGGAAACCGTAATTCTCCAGCATCACAATGACGATATTCTTGCCTATGTCGTGTATATCACCTTCAACCGTGGCTATGACAATAGCTCCGGCATCTTGGCGGGCTTCCCCGGACAAGTGCGGTTTTAGATAGGCAAAGGCCTTTTTCATGGTCTCCGCTGCCATCATTAACTGGGGGAGGAAATACTGTTTTTGTTCATACAATTCCCCAGCCTGTTCGATCCCCGGTACCAGGGCCTGATTGACCAGTTCCAAGGCCGTAATGCTTTCCTGCTGCATTGCCCTGTCGATGAGGGGGATGATGGCATCTGTTTCACCATTCAATACCGCCTCCTTGATCAGCCCCAGGACGCCTGACCCGACCAGGCCAGCAACCGGTTTCGATTCACCTGCGTCGGATTTGGGAGGTGCTTGGATATCCAGACCAATCAGCAGATCCGGGATATTACATTGCCTGCATACCGGGTGCCGTACACCTGCCTGGGCAGCGTTGCCGGCCGCCTGGTAATCCTTGAAGATGGCTATGAAATCAGCGGAATTGGCATCCCGGTTCATTAGCACCGCGGCTGCTCGGGTCACTTCCATCATCCTGCTATCGAAAGGATTGAGGATCGGCAGATCAAGTCCCGCTGCCCATGCCATGGCCAAGAAGGTGGAATTGAGAATCTCCCGGGCTGGAAGGCCATGGGAAACATTACTTACCCCTAAAACGGTGGCCAGACCCAACTCTTGCTTAACCTGTCGGACTGCCGCCAAGGTCTCCATTACCTGGGCTTGTTCTGCACTGGCGGTTTTCACCAGGCAATCGATAAATATATCCTCATCACGCAATCCGTGTTCCAGTGCCCGCGAGTATATCTTGCGGGCTATTTGCACCCGCTCATTGGCTGCAGCGGGTATGCCCTTCTCATCCAGGCACAAACCCAACACTGCCGCCCCGTATTTTTTGGCCAGGGGCAGGATCCTATCCAGGTTTTTATCCTCACCGGTGGTGGAATTGATCAGCGGGCGGCCTACGAAATTTTTCAAGGCTTCTTCAACCGCCTCGGGATTAGTGGAATCTATGGCTATCGGCATGTCCAGGGAGGCCTGTATAGCCATTACCGCTTGTTTCATAGTTTGAGGCTCATCAATTCCGGGCACACCCATATTCACGTCCAGTATCGGGGCCAGATGGGCCTGTTTTTTGGCTTCATCGACCACCACTTGCATTTTGCCTTCCTTGATGTCCTGGGAAAGTTTTTTGCGGGCAGTTGGATTTATTCGTTCCCCAATTATAGCCAATGGGTAGTTCTGGCCAATAAAAACATGCCGGCTGCGGGAAGCAAAAGCCCAGTACCTTGGGATATCCCTGCGCGCCGGAGCCAATCCTTGCAAAACCCCGGCCATCGCCTGGATATGCTGCGGGGTTGTCCCACAACAGCCCCCGATTATATTTGCCCCAGCTGAACGCAATCTGAGAGCATATTCAGCCATTTCTTCAGGGGTGTCGGGGAAAACGGTCTGGTTCCCTACCAGTCTCGGCAGTCCTGCATTGGGTTCCACAGAGAGGTAGCTCCGACTATACCTGCTCATAGCCTGAATAACCGGCAGCAGTTCCCTGGCCCCGCCTGAACAGTTAGCCCCTATGGCCAAAGGCTGAAGAGCATCCAGGATGATCAGGGCAGTCTCCGGATCTGTTCCCATCATGGTGCGGCTTCCCGTTTCGAAGGCAAGATGGGCAAGCACCGGCAGCCGGGTACTGCTTTTGACCGCTATGAGAGCCGCTCTCATCTCCCCTACATCGGTCATAGTCTCAATTGAGATCAGGTCAGCTCCGGCTCGTTCCAAAACCATGGCCTGCTCCCGAAACACCTTATACAATTCATCGAATTCAGCCTTACCCATGGGTTTCAGGAGTTGCCCGGTAGGGCCTATGTTACCTGCCACCAAGGCTTTCCCTGCCGCAGCCCGGCGGGCTATTACCACCGCAGCTGTGTTGATTTCTTCAAGTCTATCGCTCAGTCCATACTCTGCCAACTTAAGGCGGTTACCGCCAAATGTATTGGTCTCGATTATGTCTGCACCGGCTTCGCGGTACTGGCGATGGATGTCCTCCAAAACATGCGGATTTTCTATCCCAAACAATTCCGGGCACATACCTGGCATCAGGCCTTTCTGCTGAAGCATGGTACCCATTGCTCCATCTAAAACCATAACCCTTTCCCGGAGTGTTGCCTCAATGTCCCTGGTCATAAAATCCCCCCATTTGTTGAATATATAAATCAAGCCCTCTTCCTTAAAAGAGGGCTAGTGCTTGGAGTCCCCTCTCATCTTCCAGGATTAATACCTGCAGGATTTAGCACCGTACCTCTACAGTCGGTTGCCGGGTTTCATTGGGCCAGTCCCTCCACCTCTCTGGATAAGAGCATATTAACTTATCGTGTCGATGCTTTTAGTATAGTATCATGCTTTGGATTGGGTGTCACCATTTTTCCTGCACCAGAGCAGGAAATTTATTGTCCGGGACTGGAGTCTGTTCTTTCCGCCGCAACTGTATCCTGCTGATTTTGTCCTGCCAAATCGTTGTCAAAACGTTCGGCAGCTTCCTCAACGGATTGCGGCTGGTCGGCCTCACCAGCAGAAGTCCTGGCCGGCTCAGCCTTGTTTTCCAAACTGGCCTGTTTCTCCAAATCCTGCATGGCTTCCTGGAATTCCTTTTTGTATCCGTTGGTAACCTTTTTGAATTCATTGATGCCCCTGCCGATAGCCTTGGCCACCTCCGGCAGTTTTCCAGGCCCGACCACGATCAAGGCAACCAGGAGTATCAATCCCAACTCCCAGGGTCCGATATTGAACATGCTTACCTCCTGTTTAAGGCACATTATATTGTGACACTTATGATTGTACATTTTTCCGCGGAAGAATAGCAATCTATTTGGGTATCTTAAATTGATGAGGCGAGCTTCCTTATAATATTATGCATTATTGTATTTTTTTGCCTGCTATTTGTTGTATAGTAGATGTTAATAGATTAATGGGGTGATCAGATGCTGGCAGTGACCAATACTCTGGCCCTTACTGGTTTAGAAGCCAGACTGGTTCGAGTGGAAGTTGATATCCATAACGGTCTGCCCGGATTCGAAATTGTCGGTCTGGCAT
>JAAZOA010000362.1 GCA_012798055.1 Syntrophomonadaceae bacterium
GATTGGGGCTCTTAGCTACTATCTGATAAAAGGATTGATCTATCTGGGGATGTGGGGAGCACTGGGCCAGATGGAGAAAAGCGGCAAGAAGAGACAGGCTAAGCGCATGGAAGAGCACAGACAAAAACTCGAAGCCCGTAACCGTCGAGCAAGAGAGAACTGGGAACGCAAACAATAGTCGAAAGGAGGGCGGCCTGTTGAACAGCCTGCAGATCAAGTTTTTGATATTTATTGCGATAGTGTTTGTAATCACCGTTGGTTTTGGGATTCTGATCACTCGGCAGATGAAAGTGGTGGGCGAAAAAGCCCTGGTGGCCAAGAAGGCCCAGGATGAGTACCGGAAACAGCTGGAGGAAGAGCAGAGACAAATAGAAGAGCAAAAACGCTTGGAAGAAGAACAAAGGCGGCTAGCCGAGGAGCAAGAGGCGGAACCCGAAGAGTAGCCCTTATACATACGTGCTATGTAAACCTGACTACGGTCAGGTTTATTGTTTTACTATATTTTTTTCCCGGCAGTCTCCAGCAAGCCTTAAAATTACCGGGGCTCAGGATAGCAGGCGAGAAATTTACGTTTTGTCCGGCAGGATATATTATAATTAATTAGCTGGGCCGGTAAATATAAGAGTAAAATAAAAACGTTAGGTTGAAAATCAATTTCAGGAGGGGCGGGCAGGTGTGTTTCGTTGAAGACATTGGAATAGATTTGGGCACTGCCAGCGTATTGGTATTCAAGAAGGGCGAAGGCATAGTATTAAATGAACCTTCGGTCGTGGCGCTGGACAAGAACACCAATAAGGCCATTGCTATAGGCGCCGAGGCCAGGAAGATGCTGGGGCGCACCCCGGGCCATATTGTGGCCATCAGGCCTTTGCGGGAAGGTGTCATCGCAGATTATGACACCACTGAAAAAATGCTGACCTACTTCATAAAAAGGGTAATGGGCAAGAGGCTGTTCCTGAAACCTAGGGTGATTGTATGCATACCCACCGGAGCTACCGATGTGGAGGAGAGGGCAGTTCGGCAAGCGACTCTGGCATCGGGAGCCAAGCAGGCATTCATCATTGAGGAACCACTGGCGGCCGCTCTGGGAGCAGGCCTTAATATATCTGAAGCCACCGGCAATATGGTGGTGGATATAGGGGGAGGCACTTCCGATATCGCAGTTCTGTCCCTGGGGGGGCTGGTCTGCAATACTTCCCTGCGGGTAGGCGGGGACAAATTTGATGAAGCTATTGTGCGCTACGTCAGGCGCGAATATAGCCTGATGATCGGCGAACGTACCGCCGAAGACATAAAAATGCGGATAGGCACCGCCTGGGTGACCGAGGACAATAAAGATCAGACTTTGGAGGTCCGGGGGCGGGATTTGCTGTCCGGATTGCCTAAGACCATAGTCATGACTTCCGAGGAATCCTGGGAGGCCTTGGAAGAACCTGTCTACGCGGTGATCGAGGCGGTCAAGAAGGTGCTGGAGGTCACACCCCCTGAATTGGCTGCGGATATCGTGAACACCGGCATCGTCATGACCGGCGGGGGGGCGCTGCTTGACGGACTGGACCGGCTGCTGTCCCAGGAGACCCAACTACCTGTCCAGGTAGCGGAGGACCCTATATCCTGTGTAGCCATGGGCACCGGTAAAGCTTTGAACGAGATGAGCATCCTGGCCCATCACCGTCTCAAAGGAGCCAAGCGAGTACTATAGGCTTGTTTCCCGCCCTCGGGCGGGTTTTTTAATGATGTTTTCCGCCGTCAGGCAGGAATAAAGCCCGGGAAGGGCAAATAATCCAGAGAGATGGGGCAGTGGTCCCACGGCAGATAATCTCCAGGGAGAAAAGGCGGGCATGGAAAAAAGAGAACGGGCTGATATATTGGGATGCCAGGTCGATCTGGTAACCCTAGAGCAAAGCGTGGACCTGGTAAAGGACCTGGTGAAGGGCAACCGCCCGGCGCAGGTGATTACGCTCAATGCCGAAATGGTGTTTCAGGCCCAAAGTGAGCCCTACTTGCGGCAGATAATCAACCAAGCCGACCTGGTCACCCCGGATGGTATCGGCATAGTATGGGGCGGCCGTCAGCTGGGGTACGCGGTTCCTGAAAGAGTGGCCGGCATCGACCTGTTGCAGAAAATATGTGCACGGGCGCCCCGGGAAGGGCAAATAATCCAGAGAGATGGGGCAGTGGTCCCACGGCAGATAATCTCCAGGGAGAAAAGGCGGGCATGGAAAA
>JAAZOA010000363.1 GCA_012798055.1 Syntrophomonadaceae bacterium
CGTCTGCCAATTCCGCCACTACCGCATATGGGCTGATTATTTTCTCAGCAAGGAAAATTATAGTATATGGCAAACAAGGTTGTCAAGCCATCCCCCATCTTTTTGGATATCCAAGCATAGCTTCCAAAAAGCCCATATTTTGCAGCTTTTATCCCTTTGATTTAATGTATATAATAGTATAGATACCCGAACATTGCCGATATTTTAAGTCGTATGCGTCCGAGGAGGAAAACCTAAATGACCAATGCTCATAAAAAAGAAGCCTGGATAGTCGCATTAATAGTCTTGGCAGCGGTAGTATTGTTCTCTTACATTTCGAGCACTCATGCCGAAGTTGTATTGGAAAAACCACCGGAGACTGCGATATTTTCAGCCAGTGATTTCACGGTAAGCACACCGGCAGGAATCCTTACCGTTGGCCAGACTAGAAGGCCCGAAGCAATGCAGGTCTATCCTCAAGGCCAAAATCTGGGCAGAAGCGGAGTGTATAGGCCTAAAGATTTGGATTGTCTGCTTACTTTCACCAAACATGAAGATATTCTGGTCAGAATGGACCTGGGACCTGGGAGCTCAGCCACTGCCCGGGGGATAAAAGTCGGTGACACCTTCGATCAAGTCGTTGCTAAATACGGCACCAATTTCACCAAGGCCTATGACAAGATGACTCCCAACATCTTCGACGCCTATTACGGAGCTGAAAGGTACATTCTATTCAAGATCGAAGACAATATCGTCCAAAAGATCTTTATCGGTTCGCCGATAATTTAGCGCCGGAATCTTTAAGCAGGCAAAGCCAGTGGGCATGTTGACTTCACATACCCGCTTTGCTTCAAATTTATATTATATTTCGTTCAGCAAGTTAATCATTTCGATAGCAGTAACCGCTGCATCAGCGCCCTTGTTGCCGGACTTGGTCCCGGCTCTTTCTATCGCTTGTTCGATGGTATCGGAGGTAATGACCCCGTAGATGACAGGCACCCCAGTGTTGAGACCTACCTGCGCTATCCCTTTGGTTACTTCGGCTGACACATACTCGAAATGAGGTGTAGCTCCCCTGATTACCGCTCCCAAACAGATAACCGCATCATAGCCCCTTTCCACCATCTTTTGAGCTACCAGCGGCATTTCGAAAGCGCCCGGCACCCAGGCAATATCGATATTCTCACTGTCCACACCATGCCTGGTCAGTGTATCCAGGCAACCTGAGAGCAATTTGTTGGTGATGAATTCATTGAACCTGGTGACTACTACCCCAATCCTTTGATTGTCACCGATGAGCTTACCTTGCAGAATCTGTCCCATTATTGCCCATACCTCCTCATAAAGTTATTGAAACCGTTACACCCGGTTATGGTTGACGGTTGTGCATCATTGCACGCTGGCCAATATATGGCCCATTTTATCTTTCTTGGTCTGCATGTAGCGGCGGTTTTCATCCTTGACTGGCATCTCAATGGGCACCCGCTCCACAATTTCCAGACCATACCCCTCCAACCCCTTTATTTTCTTGGGATTATTGGTCATCATGCGCATTTTCCTTACCCCGAGGTCTACAAGGATTTGTGCCCCTATGCCATAGTCCCGGAGATCGGCGGGAAATCCCAGGTCCAAATTGGCCTGAACCGTGTCCCTTCCGTGGTCCTGGAGATTATAGGCCCGTATTTTATTTACCAGCCCAATTCCCCGGCCCTCCTGACGCATATAAAGGAAAACACCCTTCCCTTCCTTCTCGATCATCTCCAACGCGCTTTTCAATTGCTCACCGCAGTCACAGCGGCATGAAGAGAACACGTCTCCAGTGAGACATTCTGAATGGACTCTGACCAGAACAGGCTCATCTTCTGCCCAGTCTCCTTTAACCAGGGCCAGGTGTTCTTTGCCGTCAAGCAGGGATTCGTAGGCTACGGCCTTGAATTCGCCAAAATCAGTAGGTAATTTCGTATCCGCGACCCTTACGACAAGTTTCTCGTTGCGGCGGCGATACTGGATCAGATCTGCGATGGTGATGATTTTGATTTGATGTTCCCTGGAGAATTCCATAAGTTCCGGGACCCTGGCCATGGTGCCATCCTTGCTCATGATTTCGCATATGACCGTAGCCGGGTACAAACCAGCAAGTTTGGCCAGGTCGATCGATCCCTCAGTATGCCCGGTACGGCGCAATACCCCACCTTCCCGGTAGCGAAGCGGGAATATGTGCCCTGGTTTGCGAAAATCCAGCGGGCGGCTGGCCGGGTCGATAAGGGCTTTGATAGTGGCAGCTCTTTCGTGGGCCGATATTCCAGTGGTTGTAGAAACATGGTCAACGGATACAGTAAAGGCTGTCTGGTGATTGTCGGTGTTCTCGATGACCATAGGCTGTATTTCCAGTTCATCCAGCCGGGCTCCTATCATGGGCATACAGATCAGGCCTTTGGCATGGGTAGCCATGAAATTGACAACATCCGGGCTGCACTTTTCAGCAGCAATGATGATGTCTCCTTCGTTTTCACGGTCCTCGTCATCGACCATGATAAGCATTTTGCCAGCTTTGAAATCAGCTATGGCTTCTTCGATAGAATTGAACATCGCATTTCCTCCTTGTTTATAAAAAGCCGTGCTCGGCCAGAAATTCCGAACTGAGGGGGGCATGATTTTTCCCGCGGCTTTTCTTCAACAGTTTCTCCACATAGCGGCTAATTATATCTGCCTCGAGATTGACCGAGTCACCCGGCTTTTTGAAACCGAGGGTAGTCATCTTGGCAGTGTGCGGAATTATCGAAACCGTGAAACTGTCTGAAAAAACCTCAATTACGGTCAGGCTTATGCCGTCGATGGCTATCGATCCTTTAGCGACCATGTAATCGAGTATTTCCGATGGCGCCTTGATCCTGATGATTTTTGCTATGCCAACCGTTTGTTGTTCGGCAATTTTTCCGACTGCGTCTATATGTCCTTGCACCAGGTGGCCACCCATCCTGTCTCCCAAACGCACTGCACGCTCCAGATTCACCTTTTGGCCGCTGGTCAGCGATCCCAAATTGGTCTTGGATAATGTTTCGGCCATGATGTCAGCTGTGAAATGCTGCTGGTCAAAACCTGTCACAGTCAGGCAGACCCCGTTGACGGCGATACTGTCCCCCATTTTGACGTCCTCAAGCACGTGCTGGGCTGACACACTCACTTGGCAGAAATCACTGCCTCTTTCCAGGCGCTGTACCGCGCCTAATTCTTCGATTATGCCTGTAAACAAGTTCAACACCACTCCTTGACATAGCCTGTAATGAGAAAATCCTCGCCGATTCTGTCTATCTCCAACGTTTTAAGGGTCCTGGCGTCTTTCATCCAAGGTATCCCTATGCCGCCAATTGGGCCTGGTGCCTGTTTCCCGCCGATTATTTTAGGAGCTATGAACCAGTAGACTTTATCGATTAGATCACCGTCCAGGAGAGAAGCATTGATTTCCCCGCCGCCCTCAACCAGTAAGCTGCAGAGGCCCATTTTCCCCAACTCAACTAGAACCTGATCCAGTGGAACAAGATCGCTTTGGCCTGCAATGGGGCAGATCTCCATTCCCGCCGCTCGCAGCTGCTTCTGCCTGTCATGATCGGCCTCATTTTTGCAGAACACCAGGGTCCGCTGTTTTTGGGCTGTGGTCGCGATCTTGCTGGTCACGGGAATATCCAAATGAGGATCGATAATCACCCTGACCGGGTCGTGCCCAACCATTCCAGGCAGCCGGGTGTTCAGCTGCGGATCATCCTTTAAGACCGTGCCTATCCCAACCATGATTGAATCATGGAGGTCCCGCAGGTGATGCACCTTTAAACGGGCCTGTTCCCCAGTGATCCAACGCGAATCACCGCTCACTGCGGCGATTTTACCGTCCAAGGTCATGGCGGTTTTTAAAGCCACAAAGGGCAGACGGGTCCGTATATATTTGAAAAAGATCTCATTAAGCCTGCAGGCCTCTTTTTGCAGAACCCCGACCTCTACTTCGATGCCAGCCTGGGCCAGTTTGCTTATCCCCCGGCCGGAAACCTGGGGATTCGGATCTGCCACCGCAACCACGACCCGCTTGATCCCAGCTGCGATCACAGCATCGGCACAGGGAGGTGTTCTCCCGAAATGACTGCAAGGTTCAAGGGTCACATACAATGTGGAACCTGCCGCTTCCTTACCTGCTTCCCTTAAGGCGTGAACTTCGGCGTGGGGCGTGCCCGCGGCCAAGTGATAACCCTCGCCAATTATTCTACCGTCTTTGACGATCACCGCCCCAACCACCGGATTGGGGCTGGTCCTGCCCAATGCCCTGGATGCCAATGCGAGGGCTCTGCACATATATTCCTGATCTTCGGGTACTCCCATAGCTACCACCACATTTGCTCAGGTCCACGACCATTTTTCTGCTGCTGATTGTCTGCCGCCTAAATAAAAAGGCCCCACTAAAGTCGGGGCTTAAATAAAGCAAGCACCATTTAAGCATGCACGACCAACAGCATGGCTGCATACCAAACGGCCTTTCTTCTCCCATCCAGACTATCACTGTCGGCTCCGGACTCTCACCGGATCCTGCCCAAAGGCTCGCGGGCTTTACCGCCGATAGGGAATTTCACCCTGCCCCGAAGAAAGGTATCAAATGATTAAATTTAGATAATCTTAGCATCAACCAAATAGCCGGTCAATAGCATTCCCTTAGTTGGATGATCCCTTCAGGGTCTCATCGATCACCTGTTTTACTTCCGGGGTCATTATGCCCCCGGCAAATTTCGGCTGCCCGTTGATCAGAGTTATCGGGTAAGGGTACCCCATCTGCAGCACCTGATTCATAACCGGATAATCAGCCAGCCCTACCTGGTCAACATTGACATACTTAACTTCCACTTTGTCTCCATAGGTTTGTTTCAAATCTTCACTCATTTTGGCGGTCAATTCGGCGTAGTCCATAGTTGTACCACAACTAGCTGCAGAAGCGCAGTCACTGGAGTAGTTTCAACCTCCGGAAAAAGTCTGAGTGCCTTGGAGCACCTCCACCAAGATAGCTTTATTCTCTTCGGACATTTTCTTTCTCCTCTCGATAAATACACTTTAGCTACAGACTCAACGATATTTCAACCTGCATCATAACAATAACCCCGGTAAAAAACAATGAATCTGCCAGCTCGGACCTCCAATATTAAGCCTTCTTATTCAATATATGAATTTAACTTAACTGTGGCTCTGGATAGCTGATTCCATGGGTATCAACGGTAACTTTTTTCATGCGCTGGTCCTGGTTGGGCTTATCACTGCGGCTGCGAGGCACCGCGGCAATGGCGTCCACAGTCTCCATGCCTTGAATTACCTTGCCAAAAGCAGCATATTGTCCATCCAGATAGAATGAGTCCTGGTGCATGATGAAAAACTGGGAACCAGCCGAATCGGGCACCATTGTACGGGCCATGGAGATAACGCCCCGCTCATGTTTAAGCGGATTGGCAAATCCATTTTGGGAAAATTCTCCTTTGATCGTATAACCAGGTCCACCCATTCCCGTTCCCTGCGGATCACCTCCCTGGATCATGAAACCGGGGATGACCCGGTGAAATACCACCCCGTCATAGTAAGACTTGTTGACCAGGGAAATAAAGTTGTTCACTGTATTGGGGGCAATATCGGGATAAAGCTCCACCAAGATTTTTTTTCCATCTTCCATTTCGATAGTAACGATGGGTAATTGACTCATAATTTCATTCCTTTCCGCAACGAATACTGATTTGTTTTTCTAACCGACTAGTCCCAAGGAAGTGCGCCAACATTTCATTCACGGTCAATCACAAAAACATGATACAAGAAAATGCTTCGGGTTGACACTCCATGGAAGCGGTTGTAGAATAGTAGCACCATTATAATAAGGTTTTATTATATACACAAATTATACTTTTTGTCAAGCTATTATCTGCATGGGATTGGATGAAGGAGGATGCTGTATTGGACCTGCCGGCACTAATCAATCAGATAAACACACTTCAATTAGAGGTCTCCAAGAACTTCATCATGGAATCAAATCAGGTCTCCGAAGGGTTTGGACTGCAACTTACCCCAGCTGGTGCAGAGGAGATAATCAATGCACGTAATGGGCACTTGCTTGAGCTAGGCAGGGTTGACACTGATCTAGGCATTGTAAAAAAAATCATTCTGACTTTCTGTTCATCGTCATATGTCGATAACTCTTCCTTCGTCGGCACCGTCAATGATTTGGTGCATACCTTTTATTTTTGCAAGAACCACTCCCATGACCTGATAGGTGATGACGACCTGATCGCATTGATGCAGTTCTATTTCAATGGCTCCTGCGGCGGCAGTGTGGAGTTGCTTCGCGAACGGGAATTGTCAGCTTTTATAAGGATCTTTCTCCGAGCCTACCACGAAAACGCTTCAGGAAGGGAGGAAATGAATGCTATATGAAGGAATAAACGGTTCGCAACCGTCCATCGTGGCAACCGACGCACCTGTCTATGAATACCATATTCTCGAACTCCTTGCCAGGGGGCAACAATCCCGAGTGTTATCTGCCCCTGAGGTACAAAAAATACAGTCCGAGATTTTGATTCTTTTACAGGACAAAATCAGGCAGTATAATCACTCGGAAAGTAGTTCAGTGAGAGTTGACACCGCCGAATATATTCTAAGGTCTATCCTCTATACTCTGGACATCAGTCTTAGAGATTATCATGATGAACAGCAGCTCCTGTCTATATTGAAGATTTCCTCCGTAAATTCCATTTACCAGCGGGGTTTGGAAGTGCTCGAGGAACAACTGAATGAGAGTCGGTTCTTGTACCGACAGGTAACAATGAGCAGACTGGATCATAGCACATTTGCCTATGCATCCACAATCGAGCAAGCTATTCCTGAATTCTTCAGCAATTATGACCTGGCTTTTGGCGCCCATGACACCATAACCAGCATCGATTATCCCCTTTACTGTGATAACTGCAGCGTTTCGGGAATAACGTATATAAAGCAATACCTGCAAAAACTAGAATTGGAAAATCGTATCTGCTTGGCTTTTTCACCATCTTCTGTAGAACGATTATTGCAGATGTATGGACACATATATGGAATTGACTATCGGGATACCTTGGCCAACATTTCGGAGATAATCCTGGGCAACGGTATTTTCGCACTACTGACTGGCGATTACCCTGGCGGCTTGAATATCTCTGCCTTTCAATTCAAGATTTTGTGTGATATGTTGCAATCCCTGCAGGAACCAGCCATCCATGAACTGATTGATAGCGCCCAATCAGAGCTCTTTCGCCATCTCGGCTTATCCGAAAAGCAATTTATCAGCTATTATGCTGGTTTACCGAACAATCTGACTCCCAGGATAATAAAGGCACGAGAAAATAACAGCCTGGCTAACATCATAGTTGTGAACCCGGTGCCACCCAAAAAAGCAGTTCAACAATTCTCCCCGGGACCGAAACTTGATTCCATGGCGTTTCGCATGCTGGTTGATCAATTGCTGCAATGTTCTGAGTGCTCGGCAAAACTAAACCTTATAGGTAGCCGGGTGAAATCACTTGATGACTTCCTGGACATCCTGGAAGCCGACTGCCTTGAAGGAGAGGACTACCGGGCTCTCTTCCAAAACCTTGGCGATCTGGAACTCTCCTTACTGCTCAGGACGGTCCTGCCCGAGGCAACAAGGTGTCAGGATTTCGAGCGGATCGTCGTTTCCTTGGATGCGCCTGGCCAAGAGGATGACTGGCGCACAATCTTAAAGCAGGTCCTAACTGAACTCCCTGCGGAACAGTATAAAGCGGTAGAAAGATTTACTCATAGGGTAGCTTCTTTTTGAGAAGTCGTAGGCCTCTCGCAGCCACTCCTCGACCGGACCGTCCACATCACCTGGACTGCTTATTATGATATGATGCGTCCAACGGTTGGTTTGCGGATTGGCTGTCTCTACTATCCGGTCATGTTTTACCAGTCTATCCAAGGCAAAGGTTAAAACGAGACTGCCGATAGGCCGGGCATGTTTAGTGGGTTCGGCACTGAATCTGAGCGGCAGCCATACCCACGCGAATTTATATTTAGTGCCCCAAGATATCTGTGACTTTTTGACTTCAATCGTGGCAGGACCTATGCGGTCTATCAACTGGGCAATTGCCTTGAAGGAGTCCAGTTGTTGGGGATAACCGGCAAAAAACCTCGTCGCCTCACAAGTCACTGCATTGGTCTCCCCTTCCAAATGAAAACAACTCCTATCTAACAGTTATAGGGATTGGCTAACCCGCCAATCCCTATATGCTCCAGAAGATTAACTTGCTAACAGTACACCGATCTAGGCAGTTCCGTAGCTTGTTTGATCCAATTGGTCACCTGTTGCAAAGCTGGTATTTTACGTACATACTTCTTGCCCTGATTGGCTTCCACCATCTTGGCCCATAGATTCTCAGGTTTCCTCCTCGCCAGCTCCGGCACCGTATCTATTCCCACTGCTTCCAGGAGCTCTGCATAATACACCCCTACGCCCTTGACTCTCAATAAATCAGCCTGCTTGGTCCATTTGAATATCAGCGGAACAGGTATACCTGTTTTTTTCGACAATCGCCTGCGGCCTTTTTGGGTTTTGGCTACCTCCAAGAGATGCTGAACGGAATTAAGCCCAGCATATTTAAGCCGATACTCGTATGTCCCTTTGATCCCATCAATAATGCTAAGCTTGGCCAACTGTGATCCCTCCTTTCATTCACTGCGAAAAATATTGAAGTAATAAATAATAACCGGCCTGGGCAGTCAAACATAATTTGCGGAAAACGCCGGTTGGCAATCTTGCAAGATGAGCTTTGCTTGTCAACCCTCGGGGTTATATTCCGATAATTGCTGGGGCTGTAAAAAAGCGTCAGTATGTGATGAGTTGGCGACCGATCCCCTAAATATTATACCATATTCCTACCATTTATCCCCTGACAAAAAGGTATAAATTCAGCCATATTTCGCCGTTTCTGCAGCCAAGTCATGTAACTAATATCCTATACACCCACATTTTTCTTCTCCACATGCATCCTCCCAATTGCCATGTTATAATTACCCCAAGCCATAAATCGATCTGGTTTGGCATAGCGCTTTCGATCCAGTCATAATTGTTTTGCCCAAATATAGTACTGAAGGGGTGACCTTATGTCGGATGTTAAATTGTTGATCGCCAAGGGCGAAACTGACGTATTCCTGCTTCCCCAGATGGCCAATCGCCATGGTTTGATAACTGGAGCCACTGGGACGGGTAAAACAGTCTCCCTGCAAGTATTGGCGGAGAACTTCAGCGCCCTGGGCACACCGGCGTTTTTGTCCGATATCAAAGGTGACTTGTCAGGGCTGGGTGCTGCCGGAGGCAACAATCCCAAAATCGAAGAGAGAATCAATTCCCTGGGGCTGGGCACTTTCGACTATCATCCTTACCCAGTCCAATACTGGGACGTTTTTGGCGAGCAAGGGCTGCCGGTACGAACTACCATTTCGGAAATGGGTCCATTGCTGTTATCCAGGTTGCTTAACCTGAATGACGTGCAGAGCGGTGTTTTGAATCTGGTTTTCAAGATAGCTGATGACCAGGGATTGCTGTTACTGGACCTTAAAGACCTAAGGGCGATGCTGACCTATGTCGGTGACCACGCTTCCGAATATACAGTGGAATACGGCACGATTTCCAAACAGTCGATCGGTGCGATCCAGCGGGCCCTCCTGGTAATTGAAGAGCAGGGCGGTGATAGATTCTTCGCCGAACCAGCCTTGGATATTTTGGACTTCATCAAAACTGATGCCAACGGTTTCGGTTATATAAATATTTTGGCCTGCGAAAAATTGTTCCAGTCTCCAGCCCTTTACTCGACATTTTTGTTGTGGCTGTTATCCGAGCTCTATGAAAACCTGCCCGAAGTAGGCGACCTGGATCGTCCCAAGATGGTATTTTTCTTTGACGAAGCTCACCTTCTATTCGATGAAGCTCCCAAGATATTGCTGGACAGGGTTGAGCAGGTGGTCAGATTAATTCGCTCAAAAGGGGTGGGTGTTTATTTTGTTACCCAGAATCCAGTGGATGTCCCCGACAGCGTTGCCGGTCAGTTGGGTAACCGTATTCAACATGCGCTGCGGGCTTATACCCCCAAAGATCAGAAGGCGATCCGCGCAGCAGCAGAAACATTCCGGCAGAATCCCAGGTATTCAGTGGAATCGGTTATCACTGAATTGGCAGTTGGCGAGGCTCTTGTTTCCCTGTTGGATGAAAAAGGCCGACCATCGGTGGTAGAAAGGGCTTTCATGCTCCCACCACATAGTCATGTAGGCCCCCTTCCGGCTGACCAACGCCTGGAACAGATATACAAATCCCCTCTGAGGGCCAAATACGAGCATTCAATTGACCGGGAGTCCGCTTATGAACATTTGCAGGCCAAATACTCCCAGGAAAGAGCTGAACAGGCTGCTGCCGAAAAGACTTCCGGAAAACTGGTCACCAGAGGAGAAGACGATTATGAAACGCCACGCAAGCGTAAGCCTGGGAGGCCCAGGGATACGCTTGCCGAAAAAGTTTCCAAATCTGCTGCCAGCAGCGTAGGGCGGACAGTTGCGAGAGAACTGGTCCGGGGACTGTTGGGATCATTCCTGCACAAGTAGCCTGGAGGTGCAGTTTAAAAATGGTCGGTTTATACAAATACCAAACCGGGATTGGGGAAATATCCATCGCCGAGGACAACGATGCAATCGTCGCTTTGTATTTCCCATGGGAACCTCTTCCCCAGGGCGCGATTGTGCAGGAGAGCCCCTTGCTAAAAAGGGCAGGCCAGCAGCTCAAG
>JAAZOA010000001.1 GCA_012798055.1 Syntrophomonadaceae bacterium
AGACCATTAGCCAGCTCCACAGCCAGGTATTTTCCTCTTCTCCGGATGGCGGTTATGGTCTGCCCGTGCAACTCCCCTGGGGGAAAGTCTTCCTGGCGGATTATATCGCCGCGCCTGACTTCGATACAATCGATTTTGACTCCAATAATACTCTGCAAAGACAGTCTGATAGTTTCCACTTCCGGCAGTTCCGGCATCACCAACACCTCTTATCCTGACTATTCCCAGTTCTGCATATCATACCAATCCTTGCCTACCTTGCGGTCGACCACCAGGGGAACTCTCAAATCATAGGCATTTTCCATACAGTCTTTGACCAGGTCCGCTACTAACTCCAGCTCTTCCTTGCGCACTTCCAGGATGAGTTCATCATGTACCTGCAAAAGCATGCGCGACTGCAGGCCTCTTTCTTCCAGTCCGCTGGCGACCTTCAGCATCGCCAGCTTGATTATGTCTGCAGAAGAACCCTGGATGGGGGTATTCAAGGCCATTCTCCTTGCAAAGGACTGGACCATTTTATTTTTAGAACGCAGGTCAGGCAGATAGCGCCGCCTTTTCAAAATGGTTTCCACATAGCCCTTTTCGGTGCCGAACACAACTACTTCCTCCATATATCGCCTTACCCCTGGGTAGGAGTCAAGGTATTCCCTTATGTATTTGGCAGCTTCAGCCCGGGGGACCCCGGTTTGCCTGGCTAAGCCGAACTCACCGATACCGTATATGATGCAAAAATTGACCGCTTTCGCCCGCCGGCGCAGCTCACGGTCCACTTTTTCCAGAGGAACATCGAAAATTTCCGATGCGGTCCGGGTGTGGATATCTATCCCCCTGGCGAAAGTATCGATCAAGGTCTCATCACCGCTGATATGTGCCAGACAACGCAGGTCGATCTGCGAATAGTCAGCGGAAAAGATGACCCATTCGCGGTTGGTGGCCACAAACGCTTTCCTGATCTGCCGGCCTTCCTCCAAACGAATCGGTATGTTCTGCAGGTTTGGTTCGACACTGGAGAGCCGACCTGTGGCTGTGATAGCCTGTTTGAATATGGTGTGGACACGGCCTGTTTCGGGATGGATCAGGGTCTGCAGAGCATCTGCATAGGTGGACTTCACCTTGCTGAGTTGACGGAATTCCATGATATGGGCAATGATCTCATGCTGCCCGTTCAGTTCCTCCAGAACCTCCTGGCTCGTGGAATAACCGCTTTTGGTCTTTTTCGCTACCGGCAGGGCCAGGTCTTCAAAAAGCACTTTGCCCAGCTGTTTGGGTGAATTGATGTTGAAGCTCCCACCGGCCAAAGCATATATTTTGCCTTCAGCCCTGGTAATCCGCCCGCCCAGTTCATCGGCAATGGCCGCCAGAGTCCTGCGATCAACCTTGACACCGCAGAATTCCATATCACCAAGGATCTCGGAGAGAGGCATCTCGACTTCATCCAGCAGCTTGGTCAGCTCCGGTGCAGCACTTTTGGCCAGTTCGTCATGGACCTTCTTGATCTGGGCAGTGAGGTAAGCCGGACTGCTTTGAGCGGTATCAGTCTGCAGATGATGTGCTACCGTAGCCCGCAGCTCTTCACTGGGAAAAGCCGGATCCAGCACGTAAGTATATAGCAGGGTATCGCCTGTGACGCCCCGAAGCTCAATACCCTGCCGCAGCATGGCCACCTGGGCGAATTTAGCATTGTGGAGGTATTTAGGCAGTTTATCATCCTGGAGCATGTCCCGCAGCCACTCCAGCCTGGCTTCTTTGCCGGCACTAACATCCAGGCAATAGACCTGATCCCCCGCCGCCAGGTAAACCTCCAGTATTTTGCACCACATGGGGTGATGATAATCAGTGACCAGCTGGACTGCAACTCCCGCTTGCCTGTCTATCGATTGCAGCATCAAATCTGCTTCTTCTGGGGAGCCTATGGATTGAGCCTCGATTTCCCCTGCCATTTGTACAGGACCGGGCACAGTCTCCTGCAATGCCTTCAGGAAGCTGTTGAACTGGAGCCGCTGGTAGAGGGGAATAAGTTCGGCCCGATCAACTTCCCGGACCTTGAAATCATCCCACTGCGCGTCAAGCTCCATGTCCCTGATAATTGTAGCCAGTTCCCGGCTCATGAAGGCTTGAGTCCGGTGCTGGGCCAGGTTAAGCGCCAGCTTCTTCCCCCCCACTTTGTCAAGGTTGGCGTACAAGTTCTCCAGGGTCCCGAATTCCTTGATCAGTTTGACTGCGGTCTTGGGCCCAACTCCCGGCACGCCTGGAATGTTGTCTGAACTATCGCCCATCAGTGCCTTGATCTCTATCATTTGTTCCGGTTCAACTTCCCATTTGTCTCTGACCTTCTGGGTATCATAGATCTCTATTTCGGAAATGCCTTTTTTCGTCATATAGACACGGGTATGGGGGGACACTAGTTGCAGGGTATCGTTGTCCCCGGTGACAATGACTGTTTCCATCCCGGCTTGCTCCGCCTGGCGGCTCAGGGTGCCGATTATATCGTCAGCCTCATAACCCTGTACCTCCAAAAAGGTTATGTTCATGGCTTCCAGGATCTGCCTGATTATTTCGAATTGGCTACCCAGTTCCGCCGGGGTCTCCAGGCGATTGGCCTTGTAGTCGCTGTAGGTCTCATTGCGGAAGGTAGTACGTTCTTTGTCGAACGCCACCAGTATATGGGTGGGCTTGAGCTCGCGCACCGCCCGGTTCAGCATGGTAAGAAAACCGTACACTCCATTGGTATATATGCCGTCCTCGGTCTTAAGCAGAGGCAGGGCAAAAAAAGCCCGGTAGAGCAGGCTGTTGCCATCGATCAACATTATCCTTTTATCGGGCATTGTCACGGTCACCCTTTCTGTCAGCATTGAGTGCAGATATAACCAGGGAGATGTCCCTCCCGCCTGTTTCATTATATCGTTTGCCCGCGGTTTAGCAAAGTTGCCAGGGCACCCGTTCAAAGGCTCAAGCCTGAGAAGTCACGGCGGAGTCTGCCTTGACAAGCCTGATTCATCCCAGTATAATAATGCTTGCGTTGTAAGTGATATTGACAATTACATAAGCCAGAGTGTCGGAATTGGCAGACGAGCGCGACTCAAAATCGTGTGCCGCGAGGCGTGTGGGTTCGAGTCCCACCTCTGGCACCAACAGAAAAAATGAGGGTTAATAGCCCTCTATTTTTTTCGCACTTTTA
>JAAZOA010000364.1 GCA_012798055.1 Syntrophomonadaceae bacterium
CCATGGCTGTGAATATATGACCGGCGGGAAAGCGGTCATCCTGGGAAAAACCGGGCGGAATTTCGCTGCCGGTATGTCCGGGGGGATAGCCTATATACTCGATTTCGAAACCAGTCACTGCAATCAGTCCATGGTGCTCTTGGAGCCCCTGGTCTCGACGGCCGAGATAGGCGAAATCGAGGCCATGATCCGCAAACATGTGGAGTATACCGGCAGCCCCCTGGGTAGAAAGCTGCTGGATGACTGGGACAGCACGGTCACCAGGTTTACCAAAGTGATTCCTATAGTATACAAACGTGTGTTGGAGGAGATGTCTCGTTCCAGAGCAACGGGCAGGAAACAAGTGCTGTGGCCGTTAAAGGACCTGGCAGATGCCGGGGGCCGTAAAAACGGAATCGAGGTGGAATAGACCATGGGCAAGGCGACAGGATTTTTGGAGTATAGACGGGTGGAACCCAATTACCGGCCTGCTTCCGAGAGGATCGAAGACTGTGGGGAAATCAGGATGCCCCAGGATTTGGCAACCGTCTCCATCCAGGGGGCGAGCTGCATGAGCTGCGGGGTACCATTTTGCCAGGGAGGGATCTTACTTAATGGCATGGCGTCAGGCTGTCCGTTGCACAACCTCATACCTGAATGGAATGAACTGGTTTACCGGGGGCAATGGGAGGAAGCTTACCAGCGGTTAATCCGCACCAATCCATTTCCGGAATTCACGGCCCGGGTGTGCCCGGCACCCTGCGAAGGGGCATGCACGGTGGGATTTATATTGGATCCGGTGGCAATAAACAGCATTGAATATGCCATTATCGAAAAGGCCTTCGCTGAAGGCTGGGTAAGACCCAGCCGCGGTCGGTCCAGTGGGTACCGGGTTGCGGTAGTAGGATCCGGTCCAGCCGGACTGTCGGCCGCCCACTATCTCAATTTCGTAGGCCACGATGTAACCGTCCTGGAACGTGAAGACCGCCCTGGCGGACTGCTAATGTACGGGATCCCCGCCATGAAGCTGGACAAGTCGGTAATCGACCGCCGGATTGGGATCATGCAGGCAGCCGGCATCAAATTCCTGCTCAACACTGAAGTGGGGATAGACCTGCCTGCCCTTGAGCTGGTGGAAGGATACGACGCTGTGGTCCTGTGCGCAGGAGCCGGCAAAGCCCGCGATCTGGACGTGGAGGGGCGGGAACTGAAGGGGGTCCACCAGGCTTTGGACTACCTGGTCGGCAGCACCAGGAGCCTCTTGGCCCAGGATGCCCACAGCTGCGGGCAGATAGATGCCAGGGACAAAGACGTGGTAGTAATAGGCGGAGGAGACACCGGTACAGACTGTGTGGCTACGGCTATCCGCCAGGGTTGCCGGAGCGTGCGTCAATTCGAGATCCTGCCTCCGCTGCCGGACCGGCGCATCAAATCCACTAACCCCTGGCCGGAGTGGCCGCGCAAGTTGAAAGTAGACTATGGCCAGGCTGAAGCCATCCATGTGCAGGGCAGAGACCCCAGGCAGTATCTCCTGGCTACCAGGAAGATCATAGGGAATGCCCGGGGGGAAGTACAGGCAGTCCATACGGTTGGGGTTAACTGGTTCAAGAACCAGGCCGGGATTCTGGAACCCCGTGATGTGCCTGGTAGTGAAAAGCAATGGCCAGCTGACCTGGTGCTGTTGGCCCTGGGATTCATGGGCCCGGAGGATACGCTCCCGGATGCCTTGCAGCTCAGCCGGGATGAAAAAAATAATGTCAGGGCCGGGTACGGGTCCTTTGAAACCAGCCATGACAAAGTCTTCGCGGCTGGTGATATGCGCCGGGGTCAGAGCCTGGTGGTCTGGGCCATTCAAGAGGGCAAACTGGCCGCCCGGGAGGTCGACAAATATCTTACCGGCAGGAGCCTGATCAAATAGCAACGCAGCCTGGATAATTGCAGGCCTGGTTGTGCAGACAAACATTGACGGCGACATCGAAAAGGGAGAGAAAAACATGGCCAAAGGGTATCTGGTTTTAGAAAATGGGGCGATTTTCACCGGCGAATTCGCGGGAGCGCCAGCAACCGTTGACGGCGAGGCGGTCTTCAACACCAGCATGAACGGTTATCAGGAAATCATAACCGATCCTTCATATGCCGGACAAATCCTGACCTTCACCTACCCCAGCATCGGTAATTATGGCTGCGGGGACTATGGTTTTGAGTCCGAAAGGCCGGCGGTGCGGGGCCTGGTGGTGAAAGAACTGGCCCAAAGCCCGGACCATTACCAGTCCCGCTGGACAATAGCTGATTTCCTGGCCAGGTACGAAATACCCTGCCTGACTGGCGTTGATACCCGGGCTGTTACCCGCGTCTTGCGTCAATATGGCACCATGGGAGCGGTATTGACTGACGAGCTAGCTGACCGGGAAAGCGCTGTCCTGGCCGCCAGCCGCGGCCAGTCCTGGCTCGAGACTGACCTCGTCAAGTCGGTCTCCCGCGAAGACAAAGCGGTATATGGAACTGGCCCCTGCAAAATCGTCCTCTTGGATTTCGGGGTCAAGCAGAACATCATCAATTCCCTGGCTGACCGGGGATGTCAGGTAGTGGTCATGCCCGCCGCCAGCTCGGCAGAGGAGGTCATGGCCGAGGGGCCTCAAGGGCTGGTGCTCTCCAATGGACCCGGGGATCCAGCCGCCTGCAAGCCGGCAGTGGAGGAAATAAAAAAACTGCTGGGACGCATCCCCACCTTTGGCATATGTCTGGGACACCAGCTACTGGCGCTGGCCCTGGGAGGGGCGACCTATAAACTCAAGTTCGGGCACCGGGGCGGCAATCATACCGTAAAAGACCTGCGCACCGGTCTGTGCCTGATAAGTTCCCAGAACCATGGTTATGCAGTGGCTCCCGCTTCATTACCCACAGATGAAGTGATGATCAGTTTCATCAACCTTAATGACGGTACCGTGGAAGGGATGATACACAAGAAACTTCCCATCATGTCAGTCCAGTTCCATCCGGAAGCCACTCCCGGTCCCCGGGACTCAGCCTACCTTTTTGATGACTTCCTGAAGATGATAGCGGACCAAGCCTACAACGGATCCATTCCCGGCCGGTCCGGGACCAGCAGTTAAGGAGTGAAATTATATGCCCCTCAAGGAAACCCTGAAAAAAGTCCTGGTCATAGGATCAGGGCCTATCATTATAGGCCAGGCTGCTGAATTCGATTATGCGGGGACCCAGGCCTGCCAGGCCCTGCGGGAGGAAGGAATAGAAGTCGCCCTGCTGAACAGCAATCCAGCTACCATCATGACCGATATCAACATGGCTGACCGGGTCTATATCGAGCCAATCACCCTGGAAACCGCTGAGCAGATCCTGCAGAGAGAGAAACCGGACGGGATCATAGCAACCATGGGGGGACAGGTCGGACTGAATCTGGCTCTGGCCCTGCACCGGCAGGGCATTCTGGCCAAGTATGGGGTGCATCTGTTGGGGACGCCGGTGGAGGCCATCGCCCGGGCTGAAGACCGGGAATTATTCAAAACCACCATGGAAGAGATAGGCCAGCCGATACCTGAGAGCGCGATTGTTACAACGGTGGAGGCAGCCCTGGAGTTTGCCGGGCAACTGGGCTACCCTTTGATCGTAAGGCCGGCTTACACCCTGGGCGGCAGCGGTGGGGGCCAGGCCGAGTCTGAAAATGATCTGACCGCCATTGTCACCCGCGGCCTGAAGGCCAGTCCCATCGGCCAGGTCCTGCTGGAACGCAGTGTGGCTGGCTACAAAGAGATCGAGTTCGAGGTGATGCGGGACAGCCATAATAATTGCATCATCGTCTGCAGCATGGAGAACATCGATCCGGTTGGGATCCATACCGGTAACAGCATCGTGGTGGCTCCTGCCCAGACCCTGACCGACCAGGAGCTGCAGATGCTCAGGGACGCATCGTTGCACATAATCCGTACCTTAAAAATTGAAGGCGGATGTAATATACAATTTGCCTTGCACCCTGAGAGCCAGCAGTATTACGTGATCGAAGTGAATCCCCGGGTAAGCCGTTCCAGTGCCCTGGCTTCGAAAGCCACCGGGTATCCTATCGCCAGGGTTGCCACCAAGATCGCAATCGGTTATACCCTGGACGAGATACCCAATACGGTCACCGGCAAAACCCGGGCCTGCTTCGAGCCGGCCATCGATTATTTTGTCTTGAAAATACCCCGCTGGCCTTTTGACAAATTCGTCCTGGGATCGCGGAAACTGGTCACCCAGATGAAGGCCACCGGTGAAGTCATGGCTATCGACCGCACTTTCGAAGGTGCTTTGATGAAATCTATCCGCAGCCTGGATTTGGGCATACACGGCCTCAGCCAGCCGGAACTGGCCCGATTAAGCCTAGAAGAGCTCCAGGCCAGAATGCGCCTGGCAGATGATGAAAGGCTCTTTATCCTGGCTGAAGCCCTGGGCCGGGGGATGACTATTGATGAGATCCAAACCATAACCGGCATCAACCGTTTCTTCCTGCAAAAAATCAAGAACATCGCTGACTTTACCCGGCGCCTGCAGGAGGATCCCTTGACCAAGGATTTATTATCTCAGGCCAAGCTGTTGGGATTTGCCGACGCTCATATAGCCCAGCTCCAGGAGGACCGGGGACTTAACGAGATGCACATCCGGCGGATGCGCCAGGACCAGTGCGTGCGCCCGGTCTACAAGATGGTTGATACCTGTGCAGCCGAGTTCGACGCAGCAAGCCCCTATTTCTACTCTTGTTATGAAACTGAAAATGAAGCCGTCACCAATACCGAATCCCCTCGGGTGCTGGTAATAGGTTCCGGACCTATCCGCATAGGACAGGGCGTGGAATTCGATTATTGCTCGGTGCACTGTGTATGGGCTCTGGAGGAAGCTGGTTGCCAGGCTATCATAGTAAACAACAATCCCGAAACGGTGAGTACCGACTTCGATACCTCGGACCGTCTTTATTTCGAGCCTTTGGTGTTTGAAGACGTCATGAACATAATCGAACAGGAAAAGCCCCAGGGGGTGATGGTCCAGTTCGGCGGGCAAAATGCTATCAACCTGGCCTCGTCCCTTAACCGGGCCGGGGTCAGGATCCTGGGCACCAGTGAAGACAGCATCGACCGCACCGAGGACCGGGACCGGTTTGACACCTTGCTGCAGGAGCTCAATATACCCCGGGCCCCCGGCCGGTGTGTTTACTCGGTGGCTGAAGCCGTCGAAACCGCTGAATCAATAGGCTATCCGGTGCTGGTGCGGCCCTCCTATGTGCTGGGCGGGCGGGCTATGGAAATAGTGGAAAACCAGGGGGAAATGCGGCAATATATGGCGGCAGCAGTGAAAGTGCACCAGGATCATCCGGTGCTGGTGGATAAATATTTGCTCGGCCAGGAGTTAGAGGTGGATGCGGTAGCCGATGGCCAGGAAGTACTGATCCCTGGCATAATGCAGCATGTGGAAAGAGCCGGGATCCATTCGGGTGACAGTATGGCCGTTTTTCCGGCCCACAACCTGAAAGCCAGGATTGCAGCCAAAGTGGTGGACTATACCACCCGGCTGGCCCTGGCCCTTAAAGTCAAGGGGATCATCAATATACAATTCGTGGAGTACGACGAGGAACTGTACGTGATAGAGGTTAATCCCCGCTCCAGCCGCACCGTGCCCTTCATCAGCAAGATAACCGGCCTGCCCCTGGTGAAGATGGCGACCCTGGCGTCCCTGGGGCGTACGCTAAAAGAACAGGGCTACAAAGGCGGCCTCTTGCCCCGGCCCATATTTTATGCGGTGAAAGCACCGGTGTTCTCCTTTGGCAAACTGGAACAGGTGGACATAACCCTGGGACCGGAGATGAAGTCAACCGGCGAGGTCCTGGGGATAGATAAATCCTTGCACCTGGCACTTTATAAAGCCATGCTGGCAGCCGGGATAAAAATTCCCCGCCAGGGCACTATCGTCGCTACCATCGCAGACCGCGACAAAGATGAAGCCATACCGGTACTGCAGGGATTCAGCCGCCTGGGATTCAGACTGGTAGCCACCGAAGGTACGGCCAAGGCCCTGGAGAAAGAAGGCATACCCGTGGAGAGGGTGAAAAAAATTGCCGAAGGCTCCCCCAATATCATCGATCTGCTCCAGGCAGGTCAGGTTGATTGCATAGTCAATACCCTGAACAACGGCCGCTCGCCCTTCAGTGATGGATTTCAGATTCGGCGGGTAGCAGTGGAAATGAATGTTCCGGTCCTCACTTCCCTGGATACCTTCCAGGTCCTGCTGGAAGTGATGCGGGAGCGCCAGCACCGGGAGACCGCTCCGGTTTTCTCCTTGCAGGAGTATATTGGCATGGGGTTCCCCTGGGTATCCGACAATCGGCATTCCAACCAGAAATAGAAGGATGAACCGGTATACAGTATGTTTGCCAGCAAGCTATTTACTATTCACGGCGCAGGGTCTATACTTTAAATACCGAACCACACATAGGATCACAAACGAAGGAGTTTATGCTTGCACAGCGCATGCAAGGCATGAACTCCTTTTTTGTGCGATTGGGTCGGGGCTCTAAATCGTAACGGGAGGGGAGAAATATGAAGAAAATCGAAGCGGTAATCAGACCCACCAAACTGGAAGAGGTTAAAGCCGCCCTTGATGCAATAGGCATCCGGGGAATGACAGTCTACGATGTCAAGGGGCGTGGGCTGCAGGGAGCTGAAAAGCAATACTACCGGGGTCAGGAACATTCCATCGATCTGTTCCCAAAGGTCAAAATGGAGATCGTTTCCCAGGATGAATCAGTCGAGAATATTATTTCCACCATTCTGAAGATATGCAAGACCGGCAAAAAAGGTGACGGGAAAATATTTGTTTATCCGGTGGAGAGAATCATTCGCATCAGCACCCGCGAAGAGGGGGGAGCTGCCCTGTAGAGTCGGTTGAGACCGGCAGGCACTATAAATGTAAGCAATGGCGCTTATGATCAGGCACAAGACCTGAACGTGAGTGCCTTTTGTTTTGGGGGGAGCATTATCAGGAGTATGTGACCTGACTCCCGCCGCATCCGGTGCGTGGCCAGCCGGGACCCAAAATCTACGCCCGGAATATTTTAGAAATGGGGGATCAAAATGAAGACCAGCACCAAACTGCTAATATCTGTGAGTACTCTTTTAGTAGCCTTATTGGGGATGCCGGGCATAACGGCTGCAGCGGAAGCACCGGTTATCGATACGGGGGACACCGCGTTTATCATGATCTGCACCGCCCTGGTGTTTATCATGACCCCGGGACTGGCCCTTTTCTACGGAGGCATGGTGCGCCGGAAGAACGTCCTCTCCATGATGATGCAGAGCTTTGCCGCCATAGCCCTGGTGTCGGTGCAATGGGTATTGATAGGCTACACCCTGGGATTTGGCACTGACATAAGCCATCTCATCGGCGGACTTGAATGGCTGGGCATGAATGGAGTCAGCGGGGACCCCAATGCCGCCTATGCGGCCACTATTCCCCATCAGGCCTTTGTCCTTTTCCAGCTGATGTTCGCCATCATCACAGTGGCCCTGATTTCAGGCGCCTTCGCCGAACGCATGAGATTCGGAGCATTTGCGGTTTTCGTCATATTATGGACCACCCTGGTCTATGATCCCCTGGCCCACTGGGTGTGGGGGGTGGACGGCTGGCTGCGCAACCTGGGAGCCCTTGATTTTGCCGGCGGTACAGTAGTCCATATCAGTTCAGGGATTTCAGGACTCATTGCCTGCATAGTGCTGGGGCGCAGGCATGAAGCCGGAATTGAACCCATTGTCCCGCATAACCTGCCGCTGACTATGCTGGGAGCCGGGCTGCTTTGGTTCGGTTGGTTTGGATTCAATGCCGGCAGCGCCCTGGCTGCCAATGGATTGGCTGGCACCGCATTTCTGGTCACCAACACCTGTGCCGCTGCCGGGGCGATCAGCTGGGCAGGAGCTGAATGGCTGCACCATGGCAAGCCCACTGCATTGGGAGCAGCTTCGGGTCTGGTGGCTGGGCTGGTTGCCATCACCCCGGCAGCAGGATTTGTAAGTCCCCTGAGTTCTATTGCCATGGGGATCATGGTGGGCCCATTGTGCTATTTTGCGGTGAGCAAGGTTAAATCAAAGCTAAGATATGATGATTCGCTGGATGCATTCGGCATCCATGGGATTGGTGGAATATTCGGGGCCCTGGCGACCGGGGTATTCGCTTCCACCGCCGTGAATCCAGCCGGATTCGACGGGCTGCTGTTCGGCAATCCCCATCAGCTTGTA
>JAAZOA010000032.1 GCA_012798055.1 Syntrophomonadaceae bacterium
ATCAATAAATGAACTACGAAATCAATCTGTCTGCAGAATTGTTTCCGTCCCCTTAATAGGGTCCTATCTGATCAATCCTGCACCTTGAAACACCCGAACCACCTGATCTCAAATGGCAATTCGCGGCGCTCAAGCTTGCATTGCCATAATATGGTAATTGCCCGGCGTTGTAGATAATATAACGGCATTTTTTTACGATTTCCTTTACTTTGCTCATGATTCCTCTCCGCGGCGCTGATTTTCAATTTTCAAGCTGATAATTTTAAGGTATCTGCCATACTCTCACCCCGCCCATACCCAGAGCGGTCTTTATGCCTATCCCGCTGTATTCCGCAAAGGACAGCAAAGCCCCGGCCAGCCGGGCCAATTGGTCCGGGCCGCTTATGACCAAAGTTAACCGGCCAAGATAACCAGTTATCTTAGTTTTTTCTAAATAGAAGACCCCAGACCGCAGCGAATACCTTACGATGCGTATATTCCTCGCTAACTCCTGCATAGCCTCCGGGTCATCGAGGGATACATCCCGCACAAATGCGCTGTAGCGTTTGCTCAGGTTTCTCACCATCAACTCCGGAGCAGGGAACAAGACATATGCTCCCTCATGCCTGTGAGTGCTGGGAGTTATGAACTCTATCTCATATCTCCGGTACGGCTTTTCGGCGGTGAAGAAACGCGACAGATATTCGCTGTTGCTGAGACTGCTCCGTTGAACACCCTTCACGTCCAAGACAAGACCTTTTTGCTGAAGTGCTATCCTAGTGAGGGGCGCGACTGCCTCGATTATCTGTTTGGAAAAATCACTGTCCCACATCCCAATGGTCCAGTTAACCTGTTGGTCGGCACCCGGTAATACATACTGGGAATAAGGTTTCAAGGTGTCTTCATGCAGTACCTCCGTCACTTCACTTGGCAATGCGTCCATCAGGAAACCGTGAAACAGGGATCCCCAGTTATAATTAGGCTTTTGTTCCCCTTCATAATGGCACTGTATAGTTATCCTATGCAGCATGTTCAACTCTCCGTTCCTCACGGTTTAACCGAAAATAAGTTCACAGCGGCCCATCTGGTAATAGGCACCTTTATACAGGGTAGTCTTCAAGATGTGAGGCGAAACTCCATAATGGGTAACGTCCCTGCCGTGGCTGTGGCTGCTGAACTGCCTGTGCATCAATTTGGCTACGACTGGCAGTGCCCGGTCGCGATTCCCGAACAAGTTGTACAAAATGGTCTTGGAAGGGTAACCGGAACCCCCTCCCAGTATGATGTCCACTCCCTGTTTAGCAGCAGTATCAGCATCAGACGGCAGTTCCTTAAAGTGCTGCTCATAGTTGGCATAATGGTCATCGGCAAAACGATTCAGGGCCTCTTCTATCCTTGCAATAGTCAGCCCGACCTTATCAAGCACCGGCTTATCCAGGGTTATTGTGAAGCAGGCTTCGGTCCCCGGCACGAGGCACTCCCTAAATATTGGCAGCGGATTGACGCTGCCGTCGGGCTTGCGGTCATACTTGCCGGCCAAGGTCAGGCAGTCGAAACCGATGGGCGCGCTGTCACTTATCCGGATCCCCTGCATCATGTCATTGACCGCGGAATTGATTTCCTTGCCGTCCTTCGGATTGGTAATACCCAAACGGTAGAAGACCCTCTTCTCCAAGTCCTTGGTCTCCCGGTCCATGTACCAGCGGGGGGTCTTGCTGTCATCAGCCCTTTCCACACCTGTTCGCAGCCTCTCCCAATCGCCCTTCCTTAAAAAATCAGCTGCCACTGCAGTGCGCAGAGCCCCTTTGAGGCTCGATCCGGGAATATAGGGTAAGCCCCGGGGATCTTTAATAAACGTCAGTACCTCCGGGAAGTTCACGTCTCTTACCGCCTCACCGGCATCGATGCTGTAGTTGACAAAATTAGTGTAATCCCCAGCCCGAACGCTATTTTCCTCCAAAAAGGCCCTGAAGTCCCCGCGGTTGGGATTGACCAGGAAGTTCTCATAAGCGTCGAGCAGCGAGTGCTGTTTAAGGAAACTCACCATCCTGGGGAAGTCAGGGAAATAGATCAGACCCTTCTGTTTGTCCAGGATGTACTCCTTCTTTTTGAGGCGCTCTCCTGATCCTATAAATACCGGGGCCAGGGCGCGCAGCTTGATGTTGATGGTTGCAAGGTGCCCGCATCTCATATATTCACCCCCACAAATAGAGAATTAGCCAACCGCCACACCGGATGGCACCCATTATCAGACACGTCGTGCATTCCGCCTTGGAAACGGCAGCGCAGGCAGGAGCCGGGCCCCAGCATATATGTGGTCTTCTTCTTGAGCTGTCCGGCAGAATAAGTATCCGAATCGATAAACCCGCCACGCCGGATCACGGTGTACCAACCGTCCTGGAGTATTTCTTCGATTTCTGAATCTACCGGCAGTGCTGTCCCCAAGAGCATCTGGTAAGGAGCCGATACATCCTCCAGCCTGCTTCGAAGATCCTGCGGCATGATGTCTCTTTGTACCGAGAATTTGCCCCATCCGGAGGAACGCTTGCCACCAACTCCTGACAAACCCAGGCGGGCAAGCAGGTATTCAAAAAGATTCCGGGCAGTTTCTCCCATATAAGCAACAACCACATATAACCCGCATCCCTTCGCAAAGCGCCAGCAGGCTACATGATACGGAAGCGGCGCGGTATTGCCACGGATAGCCACCCTTGTAAGGGTATTCAGCTGGCCGAAGTTGTGTCTGAGGGAATCCAGATCCAGATTGTTTGTGGCCAGATTCTCGAGGTAGTTATCGAACCCAGAGAGAGGGATATAATCGATGTCTTTAAGCTTCTTCTTGAGTCCCGAGTCACCTTCACGCAGCAAATTTGTGGTATGTAATATCGGTTTGGGAAAGAATAGCTCATCCCCGGCGTAAGGCAGAGCATCAGACAAAACGAGAACTCCCTCGGTGAAATAACTGACCAGTTCCTCCAGCCGCCCGCCCCGGGCCGCTTCACAGCATAGGGCGCTGAAGACCGTATCGGAATGGATGGCCATCTGCCCGTTGTCAAGTGAAGCTCCGCCGGTGTCCCGGCCGATATGCAGCGGAGTTGTAAACTCAAGCTTGTAAAGAGAATAGTCCATACTCCTCCACTTCCTTTAAGCTTTTTAGCAACTCATGCGCGTCCAACGGGCAGTCCCCGTCCTTCACCTCGATCTCGAAATCGGAGAAGGCAACCCGCCCATAGCCGCGCGAACCGTGCCCCCCAAGGTAGTCCATCGAGAGCAGTTTTAAGCCCCGGGCTATGTTCTCCATGTCCGGCTTTATCTGGTCGGCATCCTCAAGGTCGTAGACCATGTTGACCGTAAATTCCGAGCCCCTTACCACGCGTTCGATCTGGCGGGGATTGGCCACCGCGGTCAGGCGACCTATGGTGTTTTCAAACTTCACCTCGGTAAGCCCGCCACGATTCTTCAGGCTATCAGCATTGGCCAAAAAAGCATCCGCGAACTGAAGCCTGGCTGCCTTGGGATTCTCATTGCGGCGGGCATTACCGGATGAGCCAAACAGCCTTTTCAGTTCTTCTGGGTCATTGTCGCAATCCTGGGTGATATAATGATTTTTCATGGCTTTGGCCAGAAGGGTACGCATCTTGCCTTTCAGGCTGGAACCTGGCAGCATCGGCTGGCCGGAAAATGCATCCCTGATGACCGGGCTGTCCACCGCCCCTATAGCCGAGAAAGCCGAAGAGCCGCCTATGTGCATGCCAGTCAGGACCGTCATTTTGAATTTGATAAGAATCTTGCCGTACATAACGAAACCCCCCTCAATTATCCTTTCCGCCATGGAAGCGGTGATAGGCCACCAGCGCCTCCATGTAGCGGGCGAAGTCTATGAATTTCTGGCGGCTATCGCCGATATCACCTAAAAGTTCCAGCAGGCCGGCCTTATTTACAAAAGGCAGGACAATCTTGGGCTCCCGCCCGCATTCGTACACCAACCGGACTTGCATATATTCGATGCGTCCTTGCAGATCCCGACTCAGAGTATCGCCCTTCTCCATCAGCACGTCATTGTATATCTCGCTGACCATCGCCAGGATATTGCGTATCTTGCTGGTGGTGAAGTTACGGTAATCAAAACTCCTGTCCTGCTTTAATCCTGTAATAACTTGCTCCGCCTGGGATGCGTAGTTGTCCTGCAGGACAAATTTACGAGCCGGAGGATCAGGTGTCTGGCTTCGTGGTGGCGGTGTCTTTTCCCGGGTTTTGAAGCCAGCCTTCTCGAAAGCTGCTCTCATGTCATCTGGCATTACACGATACCTCCTTTTCCTATTCGCGGTTATTATATGTGTAAATTATCATGGCCGTCAGCAATTGCCGGCGCTGCTCTGCATCCAGCGCCCAGGCGTAAACGCTACCTGAGAAGCTTGCATAGGCTCTCCGCAAATCCTCACGGGACTCTTTTCCGGGCTCCCTCCTCGCCAGGAGGTAAGCCAGCCTGGCGATGTTGATGCCGCTGTCCTCATCCTGGCGCAGAAGGTCGATAATATTGTACAGGAAGCTGTTGCCGTAGTCGCCGTTTGCCGCGAACAGGGCATCGACGGTCCGGTATTTTTCCCCCAACACCTGGTTCTCGAATGTAGGCCAGTCATAGGTATGGTAGGCTTGGAGACCCTGTCCTCTCCATTCCATGCCCAGCAGTGAGATGGAGTTCTTGGTCCCATCTGCATAAACATGATTCTTGGCGGCCTTCTCCAACGCCTCGGTCTCGGCCGCCATCCTTGATATGGGATAGCCTGACTCGAACATGGCCAGTCCTGCTGATATGGAAAGAGCTCCTCCTGTATAAAGGGTGAACGCTCTCCTAATATCAAGCGCGGCTGCCAGCACTTCGTTCCAGGCGCCAACCAGGAACAAATCGTCACCACCGGAATATACTACAACTATGCTGCGCGGTCCAGGGGGGGCCAGTAGGCTTGGATTTCCAGCAGCCAATATGCCATTGAGATAGTACTTAAAAAAGATCGATAGGCTCCTGGAGAGGGTAGCAGCACGCGATAAGGTCAAATACCGATATTTATCTTCCATGTCACCTCTTCGCAAGAATCCTTGGACAAAAGCGGTTCCCATGTTGTCCACATCCGCTCTCAGCACTCCCAGCCTCGGTATTCCCTTGGAACTCTCCGCCAGCTCGGCGAAGGTTTTCAGGCTTCCGTTGGGATTAGTGGCAGCGTAGTCACCGAGCCAGAGTTTAGTGGCCAACGAGAGGCCCGTGCGGAAGTCGTTTTTACTGTAGATCCGCATGACTTCTCCTGGACTCACCATCAACCGATTCCGTGCTTTGTCTTCCCTGGAGGTATAGAAATGCAATTGCTCTCCCTGACCAGAAAATACCGGCAGGGATGGCCCTTGGCTCTTACCAGCTGAAACGACGAAGACCGAATCGGGTTTGATCAGCATGCCTGATATTTCAGCAAATGCGGCACAGGTCGCACAGAGGGTTCCTTCTTCTCTCTCCACTAGATCGGCAGAGACACCGCATATCCTGCATTCACGTCCATCCTTGTCCGTATTCCCCTGATTGAGGACACGCAGGTCTGCGGCCCTATAACGCCTCAGCTTGCGTTCAGAAATCTGGGCAGAAACGCTCCGGAAGATATTGCTATATGCTTCCGGATCACCGGTACGGTTCATCAGTTCATTGGCACAGCATTCCTGCAGGCCATGGGCGATAAAAAGCTTGGAGCCAAACAATTCCATCAGCCGGGAGTTCGTATTTCGAACCGCCTGACCAGCTCTGCGTTTAGCCTCATCTGTGTTGGGCAGGAGCACATAGGCGTGGGCCCCGCCTGTATATATCAGGTTAGCCCGATACAGTGAGCAATCTTCAAGTATTTCATCAACCAGATTCTCTAGCATCATTTCGAGGTAGAACGACCTGGCCCGCAAGCCTTTTAGCGCCCCCTTGGAGGATATGGTGTAGATGAAGGGCTGAACGCCGGAAATATCGCACGAGAAGAGGCAGAAAACTTTTTCACCATAGAATGTTCTGCTGTTTTGAAAGAGTTCTGACCGGTAGTCATTCCGCCCTTGGCTTTGAAGGTAGAGAACTATGCAGGCAGCCACAGCAGCAGTAACCTTGGAGTGGTCAAACAGAGAGATATCCGACACTTCGCCTGAAAAGGTGGAAGAGGGCACATAAGACAGATATGCCTCGGTTAGCTCCAGTAGTGAATTCACATATTCGTCCTTGAAATTTATCCCCCGCAGGCCTTCGCTAAAACCCAGCGCTATCTGGTCATAATCCGTACCCGGATTGTAGCCGTGTAATTCCTGGGGATAGTTGATTTCCCTATTAATGGCAGCCACCTTAAATGCTGCGCTGGCCTGGGAGTTGTTCAAAAGGTTGTAGACTGACTCCTGAGGTCGACTGCGATCAAATCCCTTGCTTCCCTCCCCTTCAGTTTCGCGCCGGTCGGTTCCGGAAGCTATATTGTCGGCTAAATACACAACGTAAGCCTCGTGGCCCGGAGCAAGATTAGCCTCAGCAATCTCCTGATGATGATGGTATCTGATACAATCCAGGACTACGCCATCGCTTAAGTATTTTGCAGCCCACTCTTGCCCAGAAATGCTGTGAGCCCGGCCGTCACCATTGGATGCCCGATGCAGAACTTTCCCGATATCATGCAGCAGGCCCCCTATCGTGACATTCCTTACTGCATTATGCAACATACCACCCCTTTCTTATAAGCACATAGACTTAACCCGGTTATCCAGAAGGTGAAGAGCCAACTCCGGTTCCAATCAACCATTCGTATTTCATATTTCTATAATCGAATAAATTCACGATCAACTTGTAATCCGGATGGTTTCACCTAAGTAGATCCCGGTCACTATATACATTCAATCCTTGTTTAGGATATTCCTTCCATTGCCCAATGCTTTTTTAATAATTACGCAGAGTTCTCTTATCTACATGTGAGCCGGAGTCGTATTAGGCACCTTGATTTAAGCCGCAAAAGTATCCCGGGACCTTGTTATTCACAAAACAGATTTCAATCATTATTAACGGATCAGTAACCCTATCCGTAATAGCTAGAAATTGACCCTGAATCCCGGGGTGTGTCTGCTGCATTTATCACTATTTCTCGTCCCCGATTTTAGGGAGCAGCATATACTATTTATGGGTGTAATTTGGGTGTAGTTTTGATTAAAAACGGTTAAAAACCGTTCATTTTGGTTCAATTGCTTAAAAGATATTTTCCCTATTTTTCGGCCTTAATCGATACTGTTCAAATCCATTCAAAGCAGTGTTTGTATCTCTTAATCACAAGGTTGAAGGTTCAAGTCCTTCATGGCCCACCATTTAAATCCTGATATATTAGGTTTCCTAAAGGGGAAGAAATTTTAAAGATTTCTCTCCCCTCATTATTTCGTTGCCATTTTGGGCACATTTTTCTTGGCGCAGAGCGCGCCGGACTTTTCATCATTGTGCCCTTGTACAACCCGGCAAACATATTGGCAGAATTCATCGATTTCTTCGTCAGTTGCATCCCCAGGCAACAGTCCGAGCAGTTCTATTTCTGTTTCCTCCGGGACAACCCGGACAGCTTCACCAGGGTTATCCCGCTGGAGTTGAGCCCCAATCATCCGGGCTTCGTTTTCGGTAGTGAACACACCATATAGATTCGTAAAGTTGTCCTTTGAATTCCCGGTCAGTACTTGCCATACCTGCTTTTTCAATGCTGGTTTTCCTCCCCTGCAAAATCATCCTGGACACTGGATCGAGTCTTAGTGCATCGTCCGACGCCGGCTCGGCTGGGCAAACCTGCTGCTCTCAGTTTTTCGCTCCCATTTCGGGAAAGCCGCCAGGTGCAGGACTCTCTCCCCGGCAATCAATCCTGCCGCCATGTATTTTTTGCTCATCAACCTTATATCTGTGCCCAGACCCACCGAAGGATACTGGTTCAGCTCAGCCTCCTGCAGCTCGTTCAGCAGGGGTTCGATTTTTCCTGATCTGCTCCGGGTCGTTTTGAGCTCTTTTTGTTCCAATGCTTCCATGGCATAGCTCTTCAACAGTTTTTCCCAGAGTTTGGCCAGGACGTCGGCATGGCTGAAGATATCCAGGCAGGTGAACTTGCCATTTATTAAGACCGCAATCCCCGTCTGATTGTCTATTGGGCGAAGACCGGCGATGAATTCATCCAGTTCCTTTTTATATTGGCGGTAAACATCGTGCATAGCATCAGTTTCCGATGACATGCCCATGGCAGCTTGTTTGCGGTCTATTTCACTCCACACCTCACCCTGGTCAGCAACGAAGGACATGTTGCGCGATAGGTTGTTGGCCACAGTGGCTGCTTTCTTCCTGCGCAGTTCGGAATACCCTTGGGCATCTGACTTGCCAAAATGCCGGCTGTTATAGTGCCATCTGCCTCTCTCAACGCAGCTGACCGGGATGTCCAGTTTTCCCTCTGCGGGAATCAGCATGGTGGCATTGACCATCCGGTTCTGTTTGGCCCCGATCAGCTCTTCGCCATCAAAAATCAAAACCGGTTTTTTCGCCAGGTTTATTACGATAAGGTTGTTCACCATGCCCTGCTCACTGGCTTCGGCCAGTTGAAGAGTCCCCTGATCCATGGCTTCATCCAACAACAGATAGTCTCTGGAACCGCTCATCCGCTTGTGAAACAAAGGTATCAATTGCAGGTTATTTCGCTTTTGGGATTGGCCACTATAAATCTCTGCCAAGTATTCAGTCAAAAGGCTATTCAAGTTATCTATCCCCTTTCGTCTACCAACCAACATTTTTGTCTGTCTAACTGGCCATTAGGGTTCTGGACCTGCTCTTTCTCACTTGAAGATAGGGATTCTCGGCTTCAGATATTTTGCCGTACAAATACTGCAGACAGTCTACCTGTTCAACCTTCCTGACACAGCGGCTGCCCTGGCCCTTCTTGGCCCTGGGCATATGCATGGCCGAATCCCAAGCTTCCAAGGCATTGTTTGCTTGGAAGTAGCGGGTGATCTCCACCTCCCGCCTAAATCCTAGATGTCCACATGCCACCACAACTTTGAAAAACATCTGACCATCACCCGCCTTTCTGTTATCCATATGTTAACATCTGTTATTATTTATTGTCAATCCACTACATATAGTGTTATAATCACCAAAAAGAACAAGAGGTAGTCGGAAATGACTGTGAGCAAGCGCATACAAAAGTTGAGGAAGGAACGCAATCTGAGCCAGGCTATGCTGGCCGAGAAAGCCGGCCTCAAGCCGCCCGCAATTTCGCAGTATGAATCGGGAGCTCGCTCCCCCAGTTTCGAGTCATTGGTGAAGCTCTCCAATGCCCTGGGAGTGCCCAGCGATTATTTGCTTATAGGGGAAGAAACACCTTTCTATGAAGAGGTTGGGGATTCCCTCAGCAGATTAATCTCTCACATAACCGGGATGCTGCCTTTTGAAAAGCGGGAAATGCTCCTAGAATACGGGATCATGTTGTTGAAGTCAGGCACATCCATGTTGACCTTGCCCTATTTCTCCGACATCAGGTCCTACGCCGACTATATATTCCACAATATCTGCGGGGATGTTCTTCCGGTAGATTTAAACCTCATCCTGAATCGATTAAATGTAACCCTGGCCAATACGACGTTAAGAGACTGCGAAGGGCTGCTGGTCAAAGGCAAAGAGAACCTGATCCTATTGGACCAGAGCTATGAGAATTCGCAGCGCCAGCGTTTTACTATTGCCACATTACTTGGCCACCTGGTTATTCCCTGGCACACGGACACGATTTATAAAGCCAGGGGATCCTCCTCTTTCAAGACTGAAGATCCGCTGGAAATGGAAGCACTGCAGTTTGCAGCCCATTTATTGATGCCGCGTGAGGTTTTGGCCCAGGATTTATCGGCAGCGACGGTCTCACTGGATGCATTGCGAAGACTAGCCGGAGAAAAATACGATGTTTCAGTATTTGCTCCGGCGAATTCATTAGTGGATATGTATCCTGATAAATTTGCGGTTGTTCAAAGTGATGGCAGGGAGATAATCAAAACTTTCCGGGGCTCCAGACCGGTGAGGCCAGATTTAGATCCTCGCAGCCTGGCGGCGGGATTCACAAAATCTTTGCCGAAAAAGCGGGAAATGCGGACAGCCAAACTGGAGGAGGGCATATGGTTCCAGGACGGGCAACCAGGCGCCTATGTATTGGAGGAGTCAATATATGATCCCCAGATCGGCAAGGTTTTGACTCTGCTGACGGTGCCATAACAAAAACAGGCTATTTTGAGGAGTATGAACGTGAGCGAAATTAAGAGCCAGGCGGAAATTGCAGA
>JAAZOA010000033.1 GCA_012798055.1 Syntrophomonadaceae bacterium
AACAGGGTATGGCCAGATATTTTTCAGCCAAGGCCACGATAGGATCTGATCCGGCCGGGTCAGCCTGCAGCTCCAAGGTCTTATAACCTGAACAGTTTTCCATAGCCACGATGTATGCTCCCAAATCCTCCGTGAGGCGAATGACCTTTTCCGTCCCCAGTCCGACCGGGCACCCGGTCAGCAGGACCCGGGCCGCCTTGGCTTTCCCCTTGGCGGGCTGGGCCCCGACTTCATCAACCAGGTTGTTTAGATTAGCGATCATTTCCCCCTTGTCGCTGCTGAAGCTGCGCGACCAGGAGGCTGTCAGCATCTCCATCCCGGTCAAGCGAGGCGGGTCAGCCTGGTTAAGATCGAACATGGCTTTGATAGCTCGTTTCTCCTGGTTGATCATCTCGATAGCCCGCCATATTTCAGCATCGCTGATGGTTACATCCAATTCTTCTTCCAGACGAGATTTCAAGCGGCGAATTTCCTCCACCCATAATGCAAAAGAGGCTGGGGCGTTGGACAAATGCGGCAGCTGCATTACATGCACCGGCTTGATATCCTGCATGATTTCGAACATCTTCTTCTTACCGTCACAGGTGGTCTCGCCGATTATCAAGTCAGAAAAGTGGAAAAAAGGGCAGGTATCGGTAACTGCAAAACCATAAGATGACTTGATCAGGGGGCAGAGATTGCGGGGAAGGGTCTCCTCCGCTGCAGCAATGGGGTTCTCATTCATCCCGCATAAGCCCACTGGTATGGCTCCAGCAGCTAAGATCAGTTCCTGGGGGCAATAGGTACAGTATATGCCTACCACTTTGCGCCCGTTATCCTTGGCTTCCTTGATCCGCATCAGATTTATTTCCCTGGCTTGGCTGAAATTTTCCATGAATTCGCCCAACATTCAAGTTAACTCCCCTTCTCTGATATTTAGGTATAATCTAACATATTGTTTGTTATTTAAAAAATAATATTTAGTTATATTTCATAGTATTGTATAACCAAATTTTATGACAACTATGCAGGAACATTGAATTCCATGCAGAATATATTCTGTTTAGACGGTGGCAAATCGAAAACTTAAAAGGAGTGATGTTGAATTGGACAAGAGCAAATGGTTCATGGTGACCACCGGCATTATCATCGGGTGCCTGGCGGTACTGCTAGTGGTTCAGGGCAATCCCGGCAACATGGGATTCTGTATCGCCTGCTTTCTCAGGGATATAGCTGGTGCGTTGGGATTCCACCGGGCGGCGGCAGTACAGTATGTAAGACCGGAATTGATCGGACTGGTTTTTGGTGCATTTTTGGCAGCCTTCAGCACCAAAGAGTTTAAAAGCCGCGGGGGCTCTTCTACTTTCGTACGTTTTATCCTGGGTGTCTTCATGATGATAGGAGCCCTGGTCTTCCTGGGCTGTCCCCTGCGCGACATATTAAGAATCGGCGGCGGCGACTTGAACGCGGTGGTGGGTCTGGCAGGTTTCATCGTCGGCATCCTGTGGGGGATTTTCTTCCTGAAACGGGGCTTCAATCTGGGAGCAGCCAAAATCCAGCCCACCCAGGCAGGTGGATATATTTATGTTCTGCTGGCTATCCTGCTGCTGGTCATGCTGGTGGTTAAATTCAATCCTTCCGGCAGCGGACCGCTTTTCTTCAGTACCATCGCCCCTGGCAGCCTGCATGCTCCCCTCTGGTATGCTTTGGGAGCAGGCCTCATTGTCGGGGTGCTGGCCCAAAGAGCTCGGTTATGCTTGAGCGGAGGATTCCGGGATTTCTTC
>JAAZOA010000034.1 GCA_012798055.1 Syntrophomonadaceae bacterium
ATGTCTTCATAACCTATGCCCAGGCGGTCCACGACTCCGGGGCGGAATTGTTCCAGAATAACGTCGTGACTTCTGGCCAGTTCCCTGAATATGGCCTTACCCTGTTCATTGCCCAGATTTAGAGTCATGCTGCGCTTATTGCGGTTCAGCATCATATAGGCAGCACCCTCATCTCTGACAAACGGCCCTACCTTGCGGAAGGGGTCGATCTGATCGGGGGGCTCCACTTTCAAAACCTCCGCACCCATGTCAGCCAGGATCATGGAACAGAAGGGACCCGGCAGAAGACGCGATAGGTCGAGGATTCTGATTCCCTGCAGCGGCATATTCATTGTTTCCTGTCTCCTTCCACCCAGAAATGCTCTGTCCCCAATGTATCAGCAATCACTCGTTGATGCAATCTCAGATAAGATCCAGACCATAAGAAAAGCATCCCCGCAATTTAATGAGGCAGATGCTCCCCGGTAAATATTGTTCACCTCTTATGCTTTGTTGGGCAGCCAGACAGAGAAAGTCGCGCCTTTGCCGTCATCACTGCTCACCTCGATAGTACCGCCGTGGGCTTCGACTATCGACTTGGTTATCGCCAATCCCAATCCGGCGCCCCCGTCTTTACGGGCCCTGGCGCTGTCGCTGCGGTAAAAACGGTCGAATACGAAGGGCAGATGCTCCTGGCTGATTCCCGGGCCATTGTCCTTGACCGTCAGTTCCACTCCTCCATCTCGCCTGCTGGCCGTTATCTCTATCCTGCCCTGGACCGGGTCGGTATGCTGTACCGCGTTATGGAAGAGGTTCAAAACAACCTGCTTCATCTGATCAACATCGAATTTGCACCTGAGATCCGCTTCGGAATTGAGGATCAACTCCCGTCCTCCCGCCAGAATCCTGAGCTGAGGCTCCATATTGGCCATCACCGTTTCCAGCTGTCCCGGCTCCATTTTGTGGACCGGGATCCTGTCCAATTTGCTGAGTATGAGCAGGTCGTGGACCAGCTTGTTGAGGCGCTTGGACTCGCTGTGCATGCTCTTCAGGGCTTTTTCCAGCTGTTCGGGCTGGTTCATCGCCCCCCGCAGCAACACCTCGAGAAATCCATGGATAGAAGTCAGGGGGGTGCGGAGTTCATGGGCTGCATCGGCGATAAAGCGCCGCATCTTTTCCTGCAGCGATTTTTCGGCTGCGAAGGAATCTTCCAGCCTCTCCAGCATGCCGTTGAAAGACTCAGCCAGCTGGTCGATTTCCATCTGTCCCTGGTCGGTTGGCAATCGCTTGTCAAGGTTGCCGGCATCGATCTGGGCGGCAGTGTCGATCATGTTGGAAAGAGGCACCAAGGTCCGTTTGAGCACCGGAGAGAATACCAACATGCCGATCAGGAGGGCCGTCATGGCTATGAAGAAGAAGGCCAGCAGTTGGCCGAAAAGCAAGTCCTGAAGGGGTTCGGTGGGGGTGCTGATCTGCACCACACCCAGGGCCGCTCCATTTTCCGTCCTCACCGGCTGGATCAACACCATCTGCTCGCCGGCACCCTGGTCGACCAGCATATAGTCCATGTCAGGGCCGCGTTCCAGGAATTGATCCAGGACGCGGGCATAGACCTCGGCCGGAAGGCGGGGCGGGACATTGTCCCTGCGGCCCGAGGCCACCACGAAATACTGGCCCTGCAGGTCAATAAAGGCCACGCTGGCGCCGGGGACGAAGATGGGCGGCGGTCCGTCAGCTTTGCCGGAGGGCGCAAGTGTGGAGGCGTCCCAGGTTGAGGCCGGCAGGCTCATGACCTGGCTGAACAGGCTGGTGGCCTTGTTGCGGTATATGATGTTCTGCATGGTAACATACTGCAGGCTGCCGATGATGATCAATACTGCCGCCAATATCACCAGGGAGCGGGCCAGGAGCTGAAAGCGCAGGGAATCGCTCCTCATGGCAGGTCCACTCTGTAACCTGAACCACGCAGGGTGCGGATCAACTGATGGTCTTTGTCACCCAGTTTGTCCCGCAGCGAGCGGATATATACTTCGACGATGTTCTCCTCCCCCCCGAAATCATAGCCCCAGACCTTGTCGAGGATGATCTTCTTGCTCAGGACCAGGCCGTGGTTGGAGACCATGTACTTAAGCAGTTCGTATTCAGTGGGTGACAGCTCGATCACCCTGCCCTCATATTTGATCTCCTTGCGGCGGTCATCGATCTGGAAGGGGCCCACCACTACCTCCCCGAAGAGGTGGGGGAACTGGTTGCGGATCCGGGCATAGATGCGGGCCAGGAGTTCGTCGAAACTGAAGGGCTTGACCATGTAGTCGTCAGCCCCCAGGGTCAGCCCTTTGACCCGGTCGTCCACTTCGTCCCGGGCAGTCAGCATGATGATGGCCACGTTCTCGATTTTCTTGAGCATGCGGCAGACTTCGAAACCATCCATGCCCGGCATCATCACATCCAGGATGACCACATGAGGCTGGAATTGTTTCATCATGGTGATGGCGGTGGGCCCGTCAGCTGCACAGCGCACCTCGAACCCCTCGTTCTGTAGAACCAGTTCCAGAAACTGCAGGATATTCGGCTCATCATCCACCAGCAATATCTTTATCCCTTTGAGTTGCTGCATAGTCTTTCCCTAACCCCCTGATCGGCATATTTATCGTTGACCGCTGATTATGGCTTTCCCTTATAATACTCTATTCAAAACGCAAGGCATCGATGGGATTCAGGTTGGCCGCCTTGTGGGCCGGGTAAAATCCGAAGAAAACACCGATGATAACTGCAAACCCTAATGCTACCGCAATGAGCCAGGGAGTCACTTTTATAGTCAGATCGGCCAGCGCGCTGAGTATGGAGGCCGTGCCCCAACCGAACAGCAGGCCTAGGATTCCACCGATCCCGCACAGGAGCAGGGATTCGATCAGGAACTGGTTGAGAATCGCCCTGGTGGTGGCCCGGATGGCCATGCGTATGCCTA
>JAAZOA010000035.1 GCA_012798055.1 Syntrophomonadaceae bacterium
CTACAGATATAACTATGGGTAATGCCGTATAAATTGTATACGCAATTTTCGAAGCCAACGTGTTTCCAAAAACAGAAATTGGGAGAAGACTCATTATTAAGACTGCAACAAATGCCTCAGCGGGTATGCCGAAAAACAACCGGGAAAAAGTTTCCATGCCCCCAAAGGCTTCCAATAAGCCTGATTCCATCAAAGTTCTTATGCCTATACTCATCAACAGCAAAAGGGGCAGTATTTCGGTGAAAAATCCCGCGAAACGGATTTTCATCTTGCTCCGCAAGTTGCTGCCCAAAGGAATCCGCAAGGGCGGGAGCTCATATATGAACTCACTGTCCCTGGGCATAGATCGACTGAGCACCGAGGCCAAAAGCAATAGGATAACCAGCATGGTCAACCCGATAATGGGCAGCGATGCATCAAAGGCGGCAATCACAGATGCCAAAATTCCCAGAGTTGCCGAGCATGGAATTACAATGCTTAGCAGGGTAACGATAAGGAATCGCTGCGCGGAGCTTGGCAAAACGCGGGTGGCAACAATTGCTGGAGTCCGGCAGCCGAAACCCAGCGCCAGGGGTATTACCGCCTGCCCCGACACCCCAAATAGACTGCCGACTCTCTCCAGGGCAACTGAATAGCGCGGTAAAAGACCGGTGTCCTCCAGCAAAGCCATAATCAGGCTTACCATCAGCATAGCCGGCATGATGATAGTGAATGGGATAATAAGCCCTTCAGGCACAGCTTTGGCAAGGATGTCGGTCATCATGCCCGGAGGAAGAATTCCTTCGATGAGCGCCTCCAGCCAATGGTTGACGGGGTCCAGCACTAGGTTCAGCGGGCCTTCGCTTATCTTGATAAAACCGAGCAGCATTTGAAAAGCCAGATAAGCCATAAGTAGGATAGCTATTGTACCCCATACGGGATGATCGATTACTGCCTGTATCTTGGCAACTTTCTCTTTGAAACGGATGTCCATGGGTGATGTAACGGCCCTGGCAATTCGAGCAGCCTCTTCCGCCCTCACTATTTCCGCCGACAGCAGGCAGTCCTCCCTCGACTTGGAGCAACGGTCACATATCCCCGAGCACACCATCTGCTGGTCCAGGTTGTTCATATGGGGACTGCCCTGGCGGATCATCTCACCCCGGGTTGCAACCACTGCAGCTTCCGGAGCAAGCTGGGTCTGATGGGCTACCTTCTGGTGAATGTATTCTAACAGTTCTTCCAAACCTTCCCCGGTAGATGCGGAAAAAGGTAGTACGGGCGCCCCGAGCAACTGGGCCAAGTTTCGATTATCGATGTTAATCCCCAGGTTCCTAGCCCGGTCAACCTGATTGAGCAAGACCAAGACCGGTTTCCTGCTTTCCAGCAGTTCCAGGGTAAGCACGAGATTTCGCTCCAGATTGCTGGCATCTACAATATTTAAAATCAGATCGATCTCTCCCCCGGTAAGGAAGCCTATTTCTGCTTGGTCTTCGGCGCTTCCGCTGCACAGCGAATACCTGCCCGGGGTGTCATATATACTTAGTTCATGCTGCCCTATCTTCAGACTGGCCCGGCTTATCTCTAATGAAGTCCCCGGGTAATTGGAGACTATCAACTGACTGCCGGTCAGCCGGTTCAAGACTGCGCTTTTACCCACATTTGGATTACCTATTACAGCTATATTGTTCATGTCCTGGTCAGCCTCTTATCCTAAAGATATTGATAATCATTATCGTTATTGCCGCATAAAAACTATTTGCGGGACTTATTACAATCGGGGCAATACGCAAGGATTTTCAGCTGATGATTTATGATGTGAAATCCTTCCCGTTCTAACTGTTGTTCCAGGGTATCCAGCAAGCGTTCTTCCAGTTCGAAAATTTTCCCGCAGCCAATACAGAGAATGTGGTGGTGTTGGTGCAGATCGGCATCAGCCAATTCGTAACGGTATTTGCCTTCATTGAACTCGGTTTTATATAATATCCCCATAGAAGCCAACCTGTCCAATGTACGGTATACCGTAGCAATACCAAGATTCGGGGCCTTCTCCCGAGCGGCGACCAACACCTCTTCAGCCGACAAATGAGCGCCCTTTTGCTCGTACATCACTTTCATCACAGCCCGGCGTTGGCGGGTTATGCGGTACTCAGCCTTTTCCAGTTTGTCCAACAACTTAGGATCCAATTCCTTCTTCACCCCAATAATGATAATCATTATCATTATGGTAAGCTATATTTTGCAATTTGGCAACCTCTGCCCTTCCAAATATGGCCCCGGCAGGATATCAGCTCTAAACCAAATACCCTTACCGCTGCCAGCAACTGATAGACTACTGGCTCACCCTAACACTTCTTATTTGCGCAGGTCCTCCAGGGCAGCACTGGCCCGGAGTTGCTGTAGATAATTACCGAAGGCGACTCCTTTTTTCTCGGCCAGCAACTGATTCATCAGCTGAGCCTTTACCTCGTCAAAGCTTCTTTGGCTTGCCGCCTCTTTCTGGCCTGCCTTAATTACATGGTAGCCGAACTGGCTCTTTACCGGATTGGGACTCAATTCCCCCGGCTGCAACGCCAGGGCTGCCTGCTTGAATTCGGGCACGAAATTTGTGGTTTCGCTTACTGTCCCCACGTCTCCGCCTTGGTCTTTACTGCCCGGGTCCTTCGAATACTGGGCGGCCAAAGCCGCAAAATCGGCTCCTTGTTTAAGTTTGCCGATTAATTCATGAGCCTGCGGTTCGGTGTCAACCAAAATGTGGTATATTCTCATTCCCCCTGGGTCGCTGAACAAAGCCTGGTTTTCCTGATAATAAGCTTTAGCTTCTGCTTCACTGACAGTCAAATCTCCAGTGATCTTGCCCTCTAAAAGCTGATATAACAGGGAAATCTCGATTTCAGCCCGGAGGTCTGATTCGCTCATCTGTAGTTGGTCCAGGATCTTTTGATATCCGTCTGATTGGCCTGCATTTTGGTTCTGTTTGAATGTTTCCAGGGCAGTCTCAACTTCTTGCGGATTCACCTGCAGCCCCTGTTTGGCTGCTTCCTGGCGCACCAGTTCTTTGGTAAGGACCTCTTCAAACGCCCGGTCCTTGATCCTGCCAATCGTCTCCTGGTCTTTGGTTTCATCCAGGGTCACCCCCAGTTGGTTTTCATAATTAGTTTTTAAGATCGTATATTGCTGATCAAGCGCCTTTTGATTGATCCTGGTCCCATTGATAGCAGCAATATCGGGGCTTGGCTGCTCCTTAGCGCCGCATCCCGCTGCAGCTATACAGATCAAAATCAAGATCAAAAAACCAGTCAATTTCTTCAATTCCATTCTCCTATTTCGCAGTATTCAGCCGGCTGTGCAAGCGTCCGGTACTAGCACTGCAGCGGTCAGCTTAGTATTTCCGGTTATTACTTCACTTCCTGCTTAAACGAGCCTTGGCCTCATCAAACCTCTTTTGTTCTTCATCTGTTTCGATTATCAAGGGAGGAATCGCCGTAGGCCGGCGGTTACGGTCCAGGGCTACCATTACGAAATAACCTTCCATGGCTGGCTTGATATCTCCCCGGCTCAGGTTTTCAACATTGACCGTTACATAAATTTCCATTGAAGTCCGTCCTGTATAGATCAATTCAGCATCGCAGATAACCAGATCGCCAACCAGTATAGGCTCCTTGAAAACCAATTTATCCACGCTCACTGTGACTGTATTGCACAGGCAGTGGCGGGTAGCCACTACTCCTGCGGCTGTATCCATCAATTTCATGAGTTCGCCGCCATGCATATTGCCGGCGGAATTGGCATGGTAGGGCAGGACCACCTGTGCCATGGTAATATGGGTTTCTTTTGCGGTTTTCCCTTTCAAACCTTTGCCTCCCTTCTTCTCTGCCTCTAGCCTGCTTGAGCAGTCTGATTTAGTGACCCAAGTTAGCAGTTGAAGCACCTATAACCTTAAAGTTATATTTCGTTACTGCCCTCTTTTCTTCCTGCTCTGACACGCAAATAAAGGGGAGTCCTCCGTCTGAGTACTCCCCTTGCTTTCCAGTCCAGCTTAATAATGTTCTTTAGATTTATACCGCTCCCTGGGCGGCCATGGCTTCCGCAACCTTCAGGAATCCAGCGATGTTGGCCCCTGCTACCAGGTTGTCGCCGAATCCATATTCCTTGGCAGCTTCACTTGACTTCTTATAGATGTTGACCATGATATCTTTCAGTTTGGCGTCAACTTCTTCGAATGTCCAGGCATATCTCATACTGTTCTGGGACATCTCCAGGGCAGATACTGCTACGCCGCCGGCGTTGGCTGCTTTGGCAGGAGCAAACAGCACTCCAGCTTTGTGGAACACTTCAACTGCCTCAGGTGTGGAAGGCATATTGGCACCTTCACCCACTGCGATGCAGCCATTGGCAACCAGGGTTTTAGCAGCCTGTTCATCCAGTTCGTTCTGGGTAGCGCTTGGAAGAGCGATGTCACAAGGAACGGTCCAGATACCTTCACCTTCGAAATATTTGGCGGTGCCGCACTCTGCACAGTAGTCACTGCAGCGCTTCCGCTCAACTTCTTTGATCTTCTTGATTAAATCCAGATTGACCCCGGACTCATCTACGAAATAACCGTTGGAATCGCTCATGGCAACCACAGTGGCTCCCAGTTCCATTGCCTTCTGGGCTGCATAGATGGCTACATTGCCGGAACCGGAAATGACTACCTTCTTGCCCGCGAATGACTGGCCCTTGGCCTTCAGCATTTCATCTACGAAATAAACCAATCCGTATCCGGTGGCTTCGGTCCTGGCCAGGCTGCCACCCCAGGTGAGGCCTTTGCCGGTCAATACTCCTTCATATAGTTTGGTGATCCGTTTGTACTGACCATACATGAAACCGATCTCGCGTCCGCCCACTCCGATGTCACCGGCCGGAACATCCACGTCTGCTCCGATATGCCGGTACAATTCGGTCATAAAACTCTGGCAGAACCTCATGATTTCGTTGTCCGACTTGCCCTTGGGATCGAAATCGCTGCCGCCTTTGCCACCACCAATAGGAAGTCCGGTCAAAGAATTCTTGAAGATCTGTTCGAAACCCAGGAATTTGATGATGGAAATATTGACCGAAGGATGCAGTCTCAGTCCGCCTTTATAAGGACCGATAGCACTGTTGAACTGGATTCTGAATCCGCGGTTCACCTGGACTCTGCCATTATCATCCAACCAGGGCACTCTGAAAATGATCTGGCGTTCGGGTTCCACGATTCTCTCCAGGACCCCAGCCCGTGCAAATTCGGGATGTCTCTCCACAACGGGTGCCAGTGATTCGAGTACCTCTGTCACTGCCTGTAAAAATTCTGGTTCATGGGCATTTCTCTGCATGACTTTTTCCAATACGCTGCTGGTATAAGACATTGCTTTTCTTCCTCCTTCGGAATATTAATTATGAATTTGTAGGGCTCGTCTTCAGCTCTTCCAAATTATAAATATAATGCCCACAAAGTTAAATAGATTTTGCCCAGATATATTGTATGCATGCTGCCCACCAATGACCGGGCAATGCCTTATCCTTGTTCTTTGGTGCTAAGCATGCTTCGAGTGGTCAAACCTGAGCATGGCTGGATCACTGAATATATTGGACACGAATAAATTGCCATCCGCTGGCAAGACCAGTCTGGCCCGTCCATCCGGGAAGTCGAATCCCTTCTGGAACTGGACTGGCTGTGCCCAGCGTCGGTCCTCGGCTATCGTTTCCTTTCGTTCATGCATATCATGTCTGCCGGGGCGGAGCGTCTTGATCAGTTGCTCGAGAATCTGCAGGTTATCCTTTCCACCAGGCGGGGAAACAGCTGGCAGCAATTGGGCTTTGACATTGTCCGCACTCAGGTAGGAGCCTGATGTTTCCAGGGGGCTGGAAGCAGGCAGAACCACCTCAGCCAGGCCAGCGGTAGCCGTCATAAACGGGCTTAGGACCACCAGGAAATCCAGCTCAGCCAGGTCTTTTGCCTCAATGGCTCCGCTGCCGACAGGATCCTCACCCAAAATCAGAACCTCTTTGATCTTTCGAGTCTTGATCATGGCCGTCAATTGACTGCCATCGCTACGGAAACCAGCCTGCCACACCCCGTTGGCGTTTCCACCGGCACTTACTACTATTATCCCGTTGCGGGGCGATCCAACCCTTCCGTTTATCAGTGCTAGATCGGCCAGCAGTTGAACTGCCCGGTCGGAGACGGTAAATCCATCGACCACGATCATAGCCTTGCGGCTCTGGCCATACAATGCCGCTATCTTCACGGCTTCATCTCCGGGGATCAGCCTGTTTAGGGTATCCGCCACGGTTTCATATCCGACAGTGCGGCTGGCAATATACTGCGGATCAGAATAATTGTTGCTGACTGAAGCAGCTAGGATTTCTTTTAAGAAAACCGTACTGTTATCCGGACATACCTGCAGGGAGGCGATGTCATCCACCAAACTGCTCTGATTGCTTATGATGATCAGTTTCGCTCCGCTATGTACCGCACTTCTGATTTTCACCGTCATGACCTGATTTTCGTTGAACGAGCCTACCATCAGGATCAAATCAGTCGTTCCCGCTTCGAGGAGACGATTGGTCGATAGATTCGCACCGAATACTTCCTGTAATCCCCGACCGGCATTGGGTGTAAAACTCCCTAAATTACTTGTCCCCAGCAGGTCTGCGCCCAGATATGCCGCCAGGCTGGCCTCTTCCACGGTCAGCCCTGGCGCGGCCATCACAGCTACTGCATCACTACCGAACTGGCTCTTCAAAGCTAAAGATTTCTTGGCAACATGGGTCAGGGCCTCTTCCCAGGTAGTCTCCTGCAGATCCCCGTTTACTCTGACAAGAGGCTTTTGTAGCCTGTCCTGGTTGAAACTGCCAAAACCGAACCTGCCCTTGACACATAAGATTTGGCCGGCCGGCGGTACGATCCGCTGCACCAATTCGCCCCTGCTGGAAGCTATCTGTTGGCAGCCTATTCCGCAGAAAGAACAGCTGCCCGCCGTTTCATGGGCCTCCATGGGTATATTCTTCTGGTAAGGGTATTTTTCCAGAAGGGCACCGGTAGGGCAGACTGCCACACACTGACCGCAGCTGATACAGGCACTTTCCCTCAAGGGCAAGCCGAACTCTGGTTTGACCAGTGTATCGAACCCTCGGTTTACCAAGCCCAGGGCATTTATTCCCATTAGCTCGTCACAAATTCTGACACATAACCCGCACAAAATGCACTTACCGGCATCCCTCTCAATGAATGGATGGTAATCGGGCTCCAATTGCTGGTGTTTCTCGCCCTGCAGGTATTCGGGACTGACCTGGTAATGGTTGGCATAATTTATCAGTTTGCATTCGAAATAATCACGGCATCCACACTCCAGGCAGCGGCCGGCTTCCTGGCGCGCCGCTTCCGCTGACATACGACCCGATATTTCTTGGAAGTTGTGCCGTCGCACAGCCGGATCCTGGACCGGGATCAATACCCTGTCTTGTGGCGGGATTGTGCGGAAGGACTCCGCGGTCAAGTCTCGCCGTTCCACTAGATAGCTGCCTTCATAAGGCCTGATTAGCCCCTCCAGGTACCCCAACATCACCTCAGCCGCTTTCTTGCCTTGCGCTATGGCTTCGATGGCTATTCCCGGCCCCGTTACGGCATCACCGCCAGCAAATACTCCGGGCAGGTTGGTCATGAAGGTGTTCTCATCTATGCCGATGGTATACCAGCGGCTGGTATTGATCTCAGCAAAATGGCTCAGATCAACTTGCTGACCAATGGCAGCTATTATGTTGTCCACCTCGATAGTCTCCAGTGCACCCGGAATGGCCACCGGTTTGCGCCGTCCCGAGGCATCCGGTTCACCCAGCTGCATCTTCTGCATGCGGATGGCTGCGACCTTGCCATCAACGGCAATTATTTCATCGGGCGCCAGCAGGTATCTGAATTCTACCCCTTCTTCGGCAGCTTCGCGAATCTCCAAATCCTCTGCCGGCATCTCTTCCCTGGTTCTACGATATAAAACGAGAGTCTGTTTGGCTCCTAATCTGACTGCGGTGCGGGCAGCATCCATAGCTGTATTGCCCCCGCCAATCACCGCTACCCTTTCCCCTATTTCCACTTCACCGTTCAGGGCAGCTGCGCGCAGGAAGTCAATACCACCGATAACTCCAGGCAGGTCCTCCCCGGCACATCCCAGCCGCGAGGATTTCCAGGCTCCAATCCCCAGGAATACCGCTTGGTTCTGGCTTCTTAGGTAGTCCAGGCTGATGTCCTGGTTGATTCTAGTATTCACAACAATTTTGACTCCCATAGCCCGGATGATATCTATTTCTTGATCCAAGATACGCTTGGGCAGCCGATATTCGGGAATCCCATAACGCAGCATCCCCCCTGGTTCCGGCATGGCCTCATAAACGGTCACTTCGTGTCCGGCCTGGGCCAGGTAATAAGCTGCGGTCAAACCGGCTGGTCCTGAACCGACAATAGCCACTTTTTTCCCCGTAGGTGCATTGATAACCGGTATAAACGGGGTCTTTTCTCCCAGGTCGCTTTCTGCCGCAAATAGTTTCAGCGCCGCGATAGCTATGGGCGCTTCTACCATCTGGCGCCGGCAGGCTGCCTCGCAGGGATGAGGGCACACCATGCCTATACAGGCTGGCAGAGGGATTTTTTCTTTAATCAGCTTCAGGGCTTCAATATATTCTCCGTTGGCTATCAACCCCACGTATCCCTGGCAGTCGGTTTGGGCTGGGCAGGCCAGCACACAGGGGGGGCGACAGTCACCGCTATGGTCTGACAGCAGTAGTTCTAGGGTAGTCCTGCGGGAGGCAACCACCCGCTCTGAAGCTGTAGCAATTATCATCCCCTGGCTTATCTGGGTAGCACAGGCTCGTGCCAACCGCCCGGCTCCCTCTATTTCCACAACGCATAATCCGCATGCGCCATAGGTCTTGACCCGCTCATCATGGCATAGGGTAGGGATTTGTATACCATTGTCGCGGGCTGCCTGCAAAATGGTCTGCCCGGCATGACCTTCTACTTCTATCCCGTCGATATTCAAATTGATCACAGTCACTTCCACCCCTCCTTTACTCTA
>JAAZOA010000003.1 GCA_012798055.1 Syntrophomonadaceae bacterium
AGAATTATCCGGGAAAATAGGACCCCGATAAAAGGGGCGGCAGCGTAGTAGGCGCTTGTACGGGCTGCCCCCAGTGCCCGCTGGGCTGATACATAGGAGAAGATGCTGAGCCCGTAAGCTACAAAGCCCAACAGCAAAGCCATAACAATATAGAAACTTTCCCAGATGAATGCGCGCGTCGCCCAGGCTATGAGCAGTGCACCCAGCCCCGAACCCAGTCCCTTTATAACCACGATCTGCAGGGGATCCTTGAGAGAAAGCATGCGGGTGCAGTTGTTCTCCAATCCCCAACAAAGGCAGGCGGCCAAGATGAAAAGGGAACCGGGAGAGAGTGTCAGGTGGCGGAAACTGTCAACAGACAGGATGACACTGGCAAAGGTTATCAGGGTGATAGACAACCACATGCGTCGGCCCACCGCTTCTCCGAAAATAAACATGGCCAGCAGCGAAGTGGCCACGATCTCGAAATTATTGAGCAGAGCGGCATTCTCGGCAGAGGTCCTGGACAGCCCCAACATCAATAATATTGGGGCAGCAATATCCAGCCCGACCATTCCCACGATATACGGCATTTCCTGGCCGGTCATTTTCGCTTCCATGCGTTCCAGTTCGGTGAAACGCGTATACCAATCGACCAGCAGCATCCCCGCTCCGGCACCAAGGTAAAGCAGTGCGGCCATAAAAGTAGGAGGTATCTTCACCAGGAGCAGCTTGGACAAGGGCGAGCTGACGCCATAAAGAACCGCGGCAAAGATCGCCAGGCCGATCGCATGTTTATTTTGCTTTTCGAACTCTGACCTGGCCAATATGTTCACCTGTTCCCATAATTATTTCCCTGACTCCGGTCGGGTATATTGACGGGATATTCATTCCCAATTATATCTAAAAAGGCATCGGTCAGACAGGCTGAAACAAGTATCCAATTTTATGATCGTGCTTAATACCGAGATAATTGGATGGGGAAATGAAGAACGTTTTTTGTCGGCGCGGATGACCTTATTCCCGGCTGTGGTTGACAAAGCCGGTCGGGACAGATATCATTTCTGGGAACGAAGCTGCGATACAAAAAATAACCGTCATCAAACTGAGCAGGCGATGGACCGAATGGGTTCGTGGGGCTGGGCTGGAAACGTCAGCAGATAGGCATCTGTGGGACAGGAAAATGTTCCGCAGATATTTTTTTGGACTAGTTGCTTGCAGGGAACCCCGCGGGTCAGGCAATGTGGCCGGTGCTGGTGCGAAAAAGCAGTGACGGTGGCAAGGATATATAATATAGTTAGAAAATGTGAGGAGCGATGAGATTGAACACAAGTCTGATTTTGGATTACATCTCCGCTCATGGCTATATTGCGGCTTTTACTGCTTTTCTATTTGAATTGCTGGCGCTGCCCTTGCCAGGGGAAACCATAATGACTTACATGGGTTATTTGGTTTACCAGGGTAAACTTTCCTGGATCATGAGCGTACTATCGGTTAGCCTGGGGGCTTTAACCGGAATTACGCTGGCTTATTATATAGGCCGGACCGTGGGCAGTCCCCTGGTCTTCAAGTATGGGCATTACGTTTGGCTTGATCAGGACACCTACAATAAGGTTGCCAGATGGCTTGACCTCCACGGCAACAAGATAATTGTGGTTGCTTACTTCGTACCCGGTTTACGCCACGTATCCGGGTACATGTGCGGTATATTGAATTTGCCTTTTGCCGTATTTGCGAGTAATGCCGGCACGGGAGCGATTTTGTACGCGTTGGTTTTCGTTTCCCTGGGAAGGTATCTGGGCCCGGATTGGGAAAAAATCTTATCGATGTTGAAGACCCATGTGGAAATGACTGCAAGCGTATTGATGCTTCTAATCTTGGGGTATCTAGCCTTGAAAAATAAAAAAAAGCCAGCCCCAAACGAAATAACTGCCCTGAAAAACAGATTGGAAGGTGAACCGGTTAAAGAGTATGAACAGAATATTCACGAAGGACGCAATAATTGATATTGGTTTTTACGGGGGATTGGCCATAAAAGCCATCAATGCAGTGATGGAGGTCTTGGGCGGAGTAATGCTGATGTTGATCACCCCGGATGGGCTCAGCCAAATTATAAGGCAAATCGCACTTCCTGAACTGAGAGAGGACCCCACGGATCCGGTCATGAATTATCTGCTCGGGCTGTGCCAGAATTTTTCCAGCAGCACCCAGGCCTCCATTGCCGTTTACATGCTGCTGCACGGCGCAACCAAACTAGCCATAATATGGTTTTTGTGGAAAAAAATATTATGGACTTATCCGCTGGCCATGGGCATATTTGCTGTATTCATCGGATACGAAATCTACGGTTATATGCACAGCCAGTCACTGCTGGTGCTGCTGATCATAACCCTGGATGCAGCGATTTTGACCTTAATTATTCTCGAATATATTCGCCTGAAAAAAATACGGTGATGGAGAAGATGCGGGTTGAGTCAACAGATTAGGTGCGGTTTGTCTCAGGGCTGCTGGGGCCGAGCCTGCTGCCCAAAACCGCGACCTCTCGCAAAGCGCAATATTTGTCCAGGATGGTGACCACGTAAGATTCCCTGAACATAGGGGGGATTATGGTTACAGGCCACATGTGCTTCAAGATGATATCGCGTTCAATCCGGTTGAGGCTGAAATGGCGTTCCGCATTCTCCAGGGCAATGTCGGGATGGCAGATGCAATGTATCCCCCGCGCAGGTTTGGTGACACGAGAGTCATAGAAAAAGAAATCGTGCAGTAAACCGCCCCGGGCTGCCGACTGGAAGTCGAGCCCCATCCTCTTGCAGGCGGTATAGGCCAGATAGGATACGTGCAGGGAATGATCCAACCGGGAGAAGGGGAGGTGGTGGCCAAAGTCATTCAGGGAGTGGATCAACGGATGTTGTGCCAGGTCCCCCAGGCAGACACGATATTCTTGCCAGGATGAGCTTTCTGCTTGCAAATTCAGTTTGGCTGCAATAATATCGATCATCTCTGCTCCTAGGCCCGTTGAGGTTGAGTATCGCGGACATATTTACGGAATACGAAAGCACTGATGACAGTGACCAGAACACTGGCGGTCAAAGAGATCGCGAAACCTGGAGCAGCCGGGGTGTACATGGTGGAGCCCAAAAAGGTGTAAGCAAGCATTTTGGGCAACAGACCCAAAATGGAAGCTAGAATAAAGGGCCAATAAAACGGGTAGCAGGCGCCCAAAATGATAGACCCCATTTCCATGGGCACGACTCCGCAGATTCTCAGTAAAAAAGCAAGCAGGGGGCCCTTTTTGGCATCCATGCGGAGGAAGGAAATGCTCCGTGGATAACGCAGGCATAGTTTTTCGGCTAAGCCGGCACCATAGCAACGTCCAGCATAGAAAGGCAGGCTGGACGCAATCCAAAGCCCCAGCAAATTCAAGCCGATGGCCTCCGCCGGGCTGAAAAACAAGCCGCTGCTTATATATAGCAGGACTACCGGCAGACTCATGGAAATAGATTTGACCAGATACAAGGCGAGCAAAATCAGGGCAGAATAGGAAGGGTGGGAGTTCATTTGCTCGAGAAAAAAGTTCGCATTCAATAGGCCGCGGAAATGTAATCCTAGACCAACCAAAATCACTATAGCCACCAGAGGGATCCATCTCATCCAGGTAAGCAGCTTATCTGTATCCAAATGCGGTTGCATAAATATCTCCCGGTTAACCCAGAGTCGGGGATCTGAAACATAGTTCAAGGCGCAGGTCAGGCTGGGCAGGACCGAGCCGATATAAGACCTCCGCCCCCTATTATATAACATTCAGATGATCCAAGAGAATCATTTCTGTCTTCACTTCCTTCATACCCGGTCTGGCTCCCCCTAAAACTGCGAAAGCGTCCAGCGAAACTCTCAACTCGACCCCAAAAAGTTCCAACCAATCCATATCTAGGGCCTCTGCAAAAAAACAAGCAGATACGCGGCAGACGTACCTGCTATCAAGCTCGGAATACCTGTAAAGTTAAAGCTCATCGGTTCCACATGGGTCTAATCGACATAATCCCAATCATAACGAGGTGAGAAGCCGGCAGGTTGAATGGCTTATTCTTCCCAGGGTTCGGACCTCTCCGCCAACCAGGAGGCGACTTCCGGGAAGACTTGATCCCGGGCGATTTCGCCAAAAACCAAACCACCATGTCCAACTGGATATTCCAGATAAGTCTTGTCATGACCGCCCAGATAGGTCAAGGCAGCTTCAGTCTGGTGAGGCAGGGCGATATGATCCCGCTGTCCCACCAGGGCCAGGAGATTGGCCTTGATTCTCTGCAGCTGAACCCGCTTGCCCCGCAGAACGATCTGGTTTTTGACCAGCTTATTGCCCTGGTAAAAATCCCTTATCCAGTCCCGGTAGGCGGCGCCAGGGAAGTTGATATTGTCTTTGGCCCACTTGTTGAGGACTTTCCAGAAATAGACCGATTTGTCCTCTTCGATAGCCTTCCAGAGCCGGGTGTAGGTCCCCACATAATTGGCCATGGGGTTCAACATACGGGTTCCCCAATCGATAAAGCCCTTGGGGATCAATTCCATGGCGTCGGCAATCCGGTCCGGATCATAGCCCTGGGCTCTCAGCCACACATCATATATACCGGCGTTGGTGAAATCGATGGGTGCTGCCAGATATACCAAATTCTTCAGGACCGGTTTATCGAATAGGGCGGCATACATGGTGGACATAGTGCCGCCCATGCAATAGCCGATGATGGTTATTTCCGGGGATTTGGCGTTTCGAGCCACTCTTTTGGCCGCCGGTGCGATGTA